>JBBQHN010000019.1:0-22322 GCA_038324015.1 Candidatus Limnocylindria bacterium
CACCGAGACCGCCTTCGAGGTGCTCGCGAAGGCCCGCGCGCTCGAGGCGCAGGGCCGCGACATCGTGCACCTCGAGATCGGCGAGCCCGATTTCGACACGCCGCCGTCGGTGGTGCACGCCGGACTCTCGGCGCTCCAGCGGGGCGAGACCCACTACACAGCCTCGGCGGGGGTTCCCGAGCTGCGCGAGGCGATCGCCGCGCACCTGAACAAGACGCGCCACCTGGCCGTCGACCCCGGCCAGGTCATCGTGACCCCGGGTGCGAAGCCGATCATGTTCTTCGCGATGCTCGCGCTCCTCGACGCGGGCGATGAGGCGATCTTCCCCGACCCGGGCTTCCCCATCTACTCGTCGATGATCACCTTCAGCGGTGCGAAGGCTGTCCCGCTCCCGTTGCGCGAGAAGAACGACTTCAACCCCGACCTCGACGAGCTCAGGTCTCTCCTGACCGATAAGACGAAGCTCATCATCCTCAACAGCCCGGAGAACCCGACCGGTGGCGTGCTGTCGCAGAGCGTCATCAAGGAGATCGCGCTCATCGCGAAGGCGCGCGATCTCTGGGTGCTCGCGGACGAGATCTATGCCGAGATCCTCTATGAGGGGACGCATCACTCGATCCTCCGCGAGGACGGGATGGCCGAGCGCACGATCCTGCTCGACGGATTCAGCAAGACGTTCGCGATGACCGGATGGCGTCTGGGCTACGGCGTGTTCCCCTGGCCGCTCGTCGATCCGGTGACGAAGCTCGTCGCGAACTCGGTGTCGTGCACCGCGACGTTCACACAGCGGGCGGGCACGGCAGCGCTCACGAGCCGCCCGCCTGAAGTGGCAGCGATGGTGAAGGCGTTCCGCGAGCGCCGCGATGTGATGGTGACGGGCCTCAATCGCATCGACGGCATCACCTGCCGCGAGCCGAAGGGCGCGTTCTACGTGTTCCCCAATATCACGGGCCTCGGCCTCGGTGACTCTGCGACGGTGCAGGACCGGATCCTCCGCGAGGCCGGCGTCGCGGTCCTCGCCGGCACGTCATTCGGCGCCGGCGGTGAAGGCTACCTGCGGCTCTCGTACGCGAACTCGCTAGACAAGCTGCACAGCGCCCTGACCCGCATCGGCGAGTGGGCACACCTCGCGCGCCAGGGCATGGACCCCACGGCCGCGGGGAAGGTCACGGCGACCGACCGCTAGACCCCGATGCCGTCGATCACGAGATCGACGATGTCGCGCGCGAGCTCCTCGGCGTTCCGGCCGCCTGGCCGAACCTCCTTTCCGGTCCACGGATCGATGAGGTTCAGGACGGCCTGCGTCGCGAACGCCGTGTCGACGGGCCGGACGTCGCCCGCGCGCACGCCATCGTCAAGGATCTGCTGCAGCGGTGTGAAGAAGTTGCGGAAGAACGCCGACCGGGTCTGGCTCAGCTGGTCGATCGTGAGAGCGACGCCCCCTTCCCGAAGCAGCCGCGGGCCGCTGCAGCGGGCCCGGATGAGGTACGCGGTCGCCGCGATGAGCCGATCCCGCGCGCCACTCGTCGCTCGCGTGGCCGTCCGGAGCCCGCCGCCGTGCTGCTCGAGCACGCTGCAGACGACCTCGGTGAAGAGGCCGCTCTTGTCGCCGAAGTAGTAGTAGAGCGTCGGCTTCGTCACCGCGGCCTCACGGGAAATGTCGTCGAGCGAGGTTCCGCCAACGCCACGGTCGCTCCAGAGCCGGTCCGCGGCCTGCAGCAGCCGCTCGCGGGTCGAGCTCGCCGGCCGGCGGCGCGGCGGGCGTTCGGAGGCCATGGCAGGAGAGGATACCGCCTCTACCTACCGGTAGGGAGATCACGCGGATCGAGACGGCGGCCCCGGTCCGGTAGCCCACACTGGGCGGGTGAGCGAAGCGGTCAGGTACGGGCAGGAGCGACGCCTGGTCACGGTGCTGTTCGCCGACTTCGTCGGCTTCACCACCCTGTCCGAGGAGCTCGACGCGGAGGTCCTCCAGGAGCTCGTGTCCGGCATCTTCGAGGACCTCGCCGAGCAGGCGGTCGACCACGACGGGACCATCGAGAAGTTCATCGGGGACGCGATCTTCGTCATCTTCGGGGCGCCGATGGCCCACGAGGATGACCCGCAGCGCGCGCTCCGGACGGCGCTCGCGATGCTTCGCGTGTTCGGGGAGCACGCAACCCGGGCGAAGAGGGATCGCGGCATCGAGCTCGGCCTGCGCATCGGGGTGCACACGGGCATGGTCGTCGCCGGAAACGTGCGTTCCGTCGCCGAGTACGGCGTCATGGGCGACACGGTCAACACGGCGGCCCGCCTGCAGGAAGCCGCTCCGCCCGGAGAGACGTACGTCACGCAGGCGACGTTCCGGCTCACGAACCGCGAGTTCACGTTCCGCGAGGTCGGACCCATCGAGATGAAGGGCAAGGAGAAACCGGTGCTCGCGTACGCCCTCACCGGCGAGCGCTCGGATATCCGCGTCGCGATCGAGCTCAACGCGCCGCTTGTCGGCCGGTGGATGGAGCTGTCGCGCCTCGATCTCGCGTACCAGTCCGCGCGCGTGGGACGCACCGAGGTCGTGCTCATCGCAGGCGAGCCTGGCATCGGCAAGAGCCGGCTTGTCTCCGAGTTCATCGGCCTGGTGACCGCCGACGACGGCGCCACCGGGAACGACGCCCCGCGGGTCCTTCGCTGGACGTTCTCGCGCGTGAACCAGCGGAGCTATGCGGGATTCATCGAGCCGCTCCTGGTCGAGCTGAAGATCGACCCGACGCAGGAGGCGGCGCGCGACAAGCTCGCCGAGATCGTGAAGGAGCTCGGCTTCGCGAACCCGGCGGTCACCGCGCCGGTGCTTGCGCAGTTCCTCCATCTCCGCGGCGCTGACGAGACGACGAATGAGTCCGAGGAATGGAAGCGGAGCATGTATCTGATCATCTTCGACGTCCTCGGAGCGCTGGCACGCACGCGGCCGCTGCTCTACGTGCTGGAGGATCTCCACTATGCCGACGCGGCATCGCTCGACCTGCTCTGGTTCCTCGCGTCGCGCGGCGGGCGCGTGCAGTTGCTGATCCTCCTCGCGCAGCGCCTCGGCGCGGGAGGGCAGCCGAAGCCATCACGGACGAACTTCACCCAGATGGTGCTCGAGCCGCTCTCGGACGAGGAGGCCGCGCGGATCGTCGAATCGACGCTGGAATGGGCGCCCGCCGACCTGCGTGACCGGATCGTCGCCCGTGCCGGCGGCAATCCGTTCTTCATCGAGGAGTCGATCCGCGCGCTCGTCGACTCGGGGGCGATCGCCCGCGACGAGAAGGGCGACTGGGTGGTGAAGGAGCGCGCACTTGCGCTCGACGTACCAGCGACGCTCCACGCGGTCGTTGCCGCGCGCATCGACCGGCTCCCGCTCGTCGCGAAAGAGGCGATCCAGCTCGCGTCGGTGATCGGCCAGCGCTTCGGCGACCGCGTCCTTCGGGCCGCGGGCGGCGACCGGCTCGCTGACGCGGTCGACATCCTCATCGCCGCGGACCTCGTGGCAGAAGGCGCGTCCGGCGAGCGGCGGGAGGGCCGCTACCGATTCAAGCACGCGGTCACGCAGGAGGTCGCCTACAACACACTGCTCGTCCGTCGCCGCACGGAGCTACACCGGCGGGTGGCGCTCTCGATCGAGAACGTGCTCGCGAACGACATCCGAGATTTCTATCCGGCGCTCGCGCACCACTACCTCCTTGGCGAGGTCCCGGACAAAGCGGCCGCGTACTCGTGGAAAGCCGCGCAACGTGCCATGAACATCCACGCGCATGTTGAAGCGCTCCGTTTCGCGGAGCAGGCGGTGGAGCTGTACGAGAAGCTCGGTGACATCGATCACGCGGTCGAGGCGCTGTACCTCGTCGCGCGCGTACGGCGCTACCACGGTGAGAGCGACGCGGCGCTCGCCGCGTACGAACGCGCGCGGATCCTCCTGGAGGCGCGACGGGAGCCCAACACCTCCGAGATCGCGACCGTCTACGCGCACATGTCAGAGCTCACGACGCGCTGGGAGGCGAGGCATCCGGACATCGAGGGCCTCATTTCGCGGGGCCTGGCGCTCGTGGGAGACGAGCCCTCTCCCGAGCGTGTCCGGCTACTCGCGGCCCGTGCGTTCGCGCCACGACGGCTCGTGCGGGCGACCGACGCGGACTGGGAGCAGGCGCTTCGCACCGCCGAGGAGGCACTCGCGATCGCCGAAGAGCTGGGTCTGCTTCGCGAGGTCTCGCTCTGTCTCGACGCGGTCGGCTACGCCTACCGCGCGCTCGGCCGGTTCCGCGAGGCATACAGCGCGAACCAGCGGCGCATCCCGATCGCGCAGTCGCTGCAGGACAGCGACGAGCTGATCGACGCGCACAACATGGTGAGCGCCACCGCCGTCGTCCTCGGCAACCTCGACGAGGCGATCGAGCACGCGAAGCTCGCGAGCGAGATCGCGCAGTCCACCGAGAAGCCGCGCCTTGGCGGGTACGCGCTCGTGCTCGACGCGGGTGCGCGGCTCCTTGCGGGTGACTTCGTAGGAGTCGTCGAGACCGTCAACCGATCACCCGCGTTCGACCACTCGTACGTCGACCCGAACTGGAAGAGCCTTCTCGCATACGGAATGGCGGGCGCCGCGGCCCTCGCGCAGACGAACGACGAGAATCGCTTCCGCGACCGCCTCGCCGAGAGCGAGCCGGGTCCGGTCGACATGGCAATGGCCGATCTCTTGTCCGCGATCTACGGCTGGCGCGAGAGCGAGAGCGCGTACCAGTCCGCGCGCAGCGCTGGCGCACCGATGGGCATCATCGACAAGACGGTGTGGGGACCGGTCATGGCGCTCGCCGCCGCGCGCTGGGGCATCGATGACGACACGCACGACGAGCGCGTTGCAGCGCTCATCGAGCGGACCGGCTACGCCCGGGGACGCGCGCTCCTCACCCAAGCGCAGGGTCTCCGCGCGCTCCGCAGTGGAGAGCACGTGAAGGCGGAGAACCTCCTGTTCGACGCGATGCAGGCGTTCAACACGCTCGACCTCGACTACGAGCGGATGGTCGCGACGGCGGATCACGCGCGCGCGCTCGCGGCGGAGCGGCGCCCCGACGAGGCAGCTGCCGAGCGCAACGAGGTGCGGGCGTACGCGGAGCGGACGGACGCAAAGGCCCTGCTCGGGTCGCTGGATCCGACGCCGGCGCCGGTGGGCTAGCTCGCGACCTCGTCCGGCAGGTAGCGATCCATCATCGGCGTGAGGTATTTCGTCAGCCAATCCACGGTGCGCGCCAGGGCATCCACCTGGTTCCCGATCTTCGAGAAACCATGGCCCTCGTCGGCATACTCCTTGTACTGGTACGGCACACCGGCCCCCTTGAGCGCGTCGACGATCTGCAGCGCCTCGCCCCGCGGCACACGTGGATCGTTCGCGCCCTGGAGCACGAGGAGCGCTGCGCGGATCTTGCGCGCGTGGGTCAGAGGCGACCGCTCGGCGTAGAGCGCCGCGTCCGCGCTCGGGTCGCCGAGCTCGCGGATGAGGTACTCACGGAGATCGCCGCGGGTCGTGTCGGCCATCGTCTTCCACGACACGACGCCGACGCTCGAGACACCCGCGGCGAACCGGTCGGGATACTGTGCGAGACCGAGCAGCGTGAGGTAGCCGCCGTAGCTGCCGCCGGTGATCCCGATGCGCTTCGCATCGGCGATCCCTTCCTTCACGAGCCAGTCCACACCGGCGATCACATCGGCGAGGTCCGCGCCGCCCCAGTCGTGGCGGTTGGCCTCCTGGAACTGGCGGCCATAACCGGTCGAGCCACGAACGTTCGGCGCGAGCACGACGAGCCCGCGGTTGGCGAGGAGCTGCGCCATCGGGTCCCACCGGCGGTAGTGCTGAGCGGTGGGGCCGCCGTGCACGTAGATGACCGCTCCGGGAAGCCCGGCACCCTGCACCGCCTCGGCGTATGGCACATACAGGAGGGCCGGGATCTCCTGTCCATCGGCGCCGGGATAGCGAACGTGCGTCGGCTCGACGAGGAGCTTCGGATCGATCTCTGTTCCGATCGAGTTGGTGAGCGGGCGAAGCGTGATCTGATCGCCCTCGCGGACCCAGACGTCCGTCGGGCGTCGCGCGGCGCTGAAGGCGGCGACGACGGTCTCGCTGTCGGGACCAACGTGGTGTGACTCGTACATGCCGGGCAGGTCCATGACCGGCGTCGTCGCATGCGACACGCTGAACACGCGATGGACCGCGCGCGCCGCGTCCTTGTCCTCGAGGTACACCACGCCGCGACCATCCGGACGCCACTCTGGGTTCGACTGATCGAACGGCGACTCGGTCAGGTAACGCAGCCGTGTGGCTGCGTTGCCATCCCAGTCGACGAGCGCGATCTCCTTGCGGCCGCGCGCATTCGTCGTGAAGGCGATGGTGCGGCCATCCGGCGACCACTGTCCGAACTGCGAGTCGCCGCTCTTGCCATCGCGTGTCTCGAGGCGGATCGCTTCGCCGCGCCCCGCGGGCATGACGTAGAGATCCGAATCGACGCGTGCACCCACGCGCCGCGACTCGAACAGGATCCAAGTGCCGTCGGGCGAGTGCCGCGGCCGCAGGTCCTCGAACGTGCCGTCGGTCAGAGCCGACCGGATGCCTGATGCCACGTCGATCCGCTGGATGCTGAAGCGCATGCCGCCGACGTTCCCGACGCTCACGATGGAGCGGCCCTCGGGGGACCACTCGATGTCGCGGTAGGTCACGCCCGCGTCCGAGATGACCCTGCGCTCGTGTGTGCCGTCGCGGTCGACGATCCAGATACCGAACCGCTCGTCGCCACCATCGTCGCGAAGGAACGCGATCGCACTGCCGTCGGGGGACCAGCGCGGCGACACACTGCGGGTCCCTGATCCGGTCAGCTGGATGATCCGTTCGTCGGCGATCGGCGCAGAGTAGATCTCGTAGCCGCCGGTCTTATTCCACGCGAACGCGACCTCACGCCCATCCGCTGAGAGATCGATGCCACCCCAGAAGAAGTCGACGGTCGGGAGACCGGCCACGAGTGCGAGGTCCAGGCGCCGGAAGCCGTCGCCGAACGCTGCGGGATGGAACCGCGGTGGCGCAGGCCGGAGATCCGCGGGTGGGTCGGCCATCGTTGTCGGCGGCGAGACCGTGCCCTGCGCCTTCCAGTCCTCCGCGAAGCTGCGCGGCCGCGCGCTCGCGCGCGCCGCCGGCGCGGTGGTCTCGGCTGCGACCGGCTCGCCCTTCCGCGTGGGACGTGGCGCGGCCTCGGTGCGCGCGCGCACCTGGTCCGCGGCGACGAGCGTCTCGGGCCCCATCGCCGCCTCGCGCGCCGCGGTCTCCTCCGCGGGCACGATGAGCGGGTTCGGCTTCATCTGGTCTTCGAGGCGTCCCTTGTACGCGCGGTCCCAGGGGGCCTGCAGCAGGATGCCGAAGCGCTTGCGCGGCTGCGGCAGCTCGCGCTGGAGGAACTGAAGCGTGTCGCGACCGGCATTCCACATCGGTGGCCGGCGCGCGGAGAGCACTGAAGAGAACTGGATCTTCGTGAGCTGCGCCGCGGCGTCGCTGGTCAGGTCGAGATCCCCACAGAACAGGACACCGCCGGCCTTACGGCCGAGCACCACGGTGGCGCCGTCGCCGTTGTCCCCGACGCGGATGACCCGCGCGTCGGGGCGTACGAGGTCCTCGTTCTTCAGAACGAGGTCCACACCGCCGGGGACGAACGCCGCGTCGTCGGCATGGGCCGCGATCTGCATGCCGAGCGCATCGCGGTAGCGCGCCGCGTCACCGCCGCGCGACCCATTCGTGATGATCAGGAGCGAGGCAGGACCGGCGCCGCGGATGAGCCGCAGCGCGCGCTCGCTGAAGGGCGGCGCGTCGATGAGCAGGTTGCCACGTGCGCGGTCGAAGACGATGTACTGCCGCTCGTCCTCCAACGGCTCGTACAGCTCGAAGATCCACGAGCGAAGCTGATGAATATCCATTTATGCGCGCGTATCGTAGAGACTCGAGAGCAGAAGCGTCTTGTCGACGCGCACGAGCTTCTTCGCCCGTTCGACGCGGGCGATGGCGCGGCCGGCGACGTCCTCGTCCCACTCGAAGAGGCGGAGGACCTGCTTCTCGGTGACCGCGCCGGTGAGGGTCAGCGTGCGCTCGAGCAGCGTCGCGGTCGCGTCGGCCGACGGGATGCGCTCGGCAGCCTTCACGATCTCGGGGTAGCGGCGGACGAACAGGTCGTACGTGTAGTTGTAGTCCTCGCGGCCCTCACCGACCGCGCGAACGCGAGCGACATACATGAGCCGCTGCACCTCGTCGATCGCCTTGCCGTACGTGGCGCGGCCCTCCTTCGAGGTGATCCCGAGCTCGGCTCGCATCCGTTTCGTCTGGGTCTCGCCGTTCTGAGCGAGGAAGTCGATGATGCGGCGTGCGACATCCGAGAGCCGCCCGGCCCGCACGTCGTCTGTGTGATCGTCGGCCTCACCGGCACGGCCGAAGGTCGCATAGAACGCCGGCAGCATCTTGAGCGACACGAACGTCGGCTTCCGCGCGAGCAGCATGCCGTAATAGACCTTCTTCTCCTCGGCGAGCTCGTCTTTCCAACCCCACATCCAGCCCCACTTGCGACTTTCGTCGTTCGTCGAGAGGTGGTCGAAGCACGCCGGGATCGGCGCGTCACCGGTGCGAAGCGTGAACGCGAAGGCGAACCCGAACGCATCGACGAGCTGGACCAGCTGCGGCGCATTCCGTACCCGGTTCGTCTTCAGTAGCTTCAGGCGATACGACTCAGCGGGCTTCGAAGCGTCCACGTTCAGGTGTTACGACAAGAACAGTGCGACGACGCCGGCCAGCAACGCGACGCGCATCGCACGCGTCGAGGACCGGTGGAGCTTGGCGAACTCGACGCGGACCGGATGACCGTCGGGTAGCTCGTCGAAGTTCTTCGTGTGCGCGCGCAACGTGCGGGCGACCGGGCTCGACCAGGCACTGCCGTAGAGGACAGCGACGCCGAGGGCCAGGAGCGACACCCACCGCGCGACGAGGCGCGGTCCGATCGCGATGTCCTCGAAGGCGAGGAGCTTCAGGACGCTCGTGGCCAGCAGCAGGATGACCGACAGGATCGCGAGCTGGTCGAAGCGGGCGAGGATCGCCCCGAACAGGAGACCTCCCTCGCCGCGCGTGCGAGCAGCCTTGAAGACCGCGGGCGCGACCGCACCTCCGAGCACAATGGCGCCGCCGACGATCAGCGTGAGAGCCACGTGATAGAGGAACTGGAGGATGTCGAAATAGAGCGTTTCCACGTGGTTTCAAGCGTACGTGAGGAATTTCCGACGCGCATCGTCGGTTATCCTTTCGTGCAGATGGGGACATATCGCGACTACTTCGCCGAGATCAAGAAGCGGGTCAGGGAAGCGACGCCGCAGGAGGTGCAGGACCTCCTACAGGGCGACGTGCAACTTGGCGACGTCCGGGAAAAGAACGAATGGGACGAGGGCCACCTCGCCGGCGCCGCCTTCGTGCCGAAGAGCTACTTCGAGCAGTGGGCCGAGGACCGGCTCCCGAACAAGGACAAGCCGACGATCCTCTATTGCGCCGGCGGCGTGCGATCGGTCATGGCGGCCGACGCGCTCCAAAAGCTCGGGTATACGAACGTCATCTCCATGACCGGCGGCTTCAACCGCTGGAAGGACTCGGGCCTGCCGTGGACGAAACCCGAGACGCTCGATCCAGCGCAGGCGCAGCGCTACTCGCGCCACCTCCTCATCCCTGAGATCGGCGAGCACGGCCAGCTCACGCTGTTGAAGAGCAAGGTGCTCCTCATCGGCGCCGGCGGCCTTGGTTCGCCCGCCGCCCTCTATCTCGCGGCGGCAGGCGTGGGCACGCTCGGCATCGTCGACTCGGACGTCGTCGATGCGACGAATTTGCAGCGTCAGATCCTCCATAACACCGAGCGCCTCGGACGCTCGAAGGTCGAGTCCGCCCGCGAGACCATCACGGCGCTGAACCCGGATGTGAAGGTCGTCGGCTACGAGGAGCGACTCGCCGCCGCGAACATCGACCGGATCATCGCGGGCTATGACGTGATCGTCGACGGCTCCGACAACTTCCCCACCCGGTACCTGGTGAACGACGCGGCGGTAAGGCACAACATCCCGGTGGTGCACGGCAGCATCTACCGCTTCGAGGGTCAGGTCACGGTGTTCAAGGCCTTCGGCGAGGTGAACAAAGACGATCCGTTCGGGCGCGGCCCCTGCTACCGCTGCCTCTTCCATCAGCCGCCGCCTCCGGAGCTCGCGCCGTCCTGCGCGGAAGCCGGTGTGCTCGGCGTCCTACCGGGCATCATCGGATCGATCCAGGCGAACGAGACGATCAAGCTGCTTCTCGGCATCGGCGAGCCGCTGATCGGCCGCTACCTGCTGTTCGATGCGCTCGACACCACGTTCCGCGAGGTCAAGCTGCGCCGCGACCCGGAGTGCCCGGTCTGCGGCGAGCACCCGACCATCACCGAATACATCGACTACGAGGGCTTCTGCGCATCTCCGGCGGAGTGGCAGGCGCAGCACGCGCCGGCCGCTGCCGGCTCGACGCACCCAGCTGCGCGCTAAGGACCGCGTTCCGGCACAAGCCCGTATCCTCAGACGCTGATGCGTCGCACGCTAGCACTCCTGATCACGCTCGCGTTCGCCGCCGTCGCATGCACGCCGACCGCGACGGCCCCGACCGGCTCCGCGGCGGTGCCGCAGAAGACCGGTGATTTCAAGCAGTCCCGGCTTGATCTCGCGTACTCCTTTTTCTCGGATAACTCGGTTCACCTCCCGACCTCGAAGGCGCTGCTCACGGCCGCGCTGGACTCGATGAAGAAGGAGATAACGAGCAGCGGCGGAAGCGACGACGTCGCCATACCCACCTTCACCGACACGCCCGAGTTCAGCCTGCCCGACTTCAAGCTCTTCGCGGCGGCCGCAGGCTCGCTCGCGGCGAAGAACCCCCAGATATCCGCGGACCGCTTTTCTCAGGCGGGCATCGTCGGTCTCATGCGCGCCGATCCGGACTGCCACACGTATTACCTCGACGGGAAGGGCGGCGTCATCCAGTCGCGACCGGAACGGGCGACGGGTACCGGTCCGCAGATCCCGACCGGCGGCACCGCGATCCAGGCGCAGCCCGACACCGCGGGCCTGCAGGCGAAACTCCTGGACGGCGGCATCGCGTACATCACCTGGCATGAGTTCGCCGTCAACGGGACCTACAGGATCACCGACGCCGTGAAGGCCGTTCTCGACAAGTCGCTAGCCGCTGGCGCAAAGGCGTTCCTGTTCGATCTCCGTGGAAATATCGGGGGCAACGGCGACGACGTGATGTCCTCCTGGTTCTTGAACCCCGGCGATCCGATGTACAAGGTCGTCGTCCGCACCGGCAGCGCGGGGATCCGCAGCGCACAGCCGCTTCGGCTGCCCGCCCCGTACCAGCTGCCGATCGCCATCATCCTCAATGACCGAGGCGGCTCAGCACCTGAGGTCTTCGCGCTCGGGATGAAGGAGCAAAAGCGCGCGACGATCGTTGGTCAGCGATCCGCTGGCTGCCTCGGTGGGACGAGCAGCGCGCCGCTCGCCGGCGGCGGCGAGCTGTATGTCGTGCAGCAGGAATATGTCGGCGCGGTGACTGGCTCGAAGTACAACAACGTCGGTATCCCGCCCGATGTCGCCGCTGATGACGCGACGGCGGTCGCGACCGCCTCGAAGCTCCTCCTCGACAAGATCGCGGGACGCTGATCCAGATCCGCCACGTGTTCATCGTCCTGGCCCTCGTCGCGCTGTCCGCCTGCTCGACAGCGGCACCGCCGGCCGCGTCACCGTCGGGCCCCGAGACCGCGACGATCACGGACAAGACCGCTGGCGAGCTGCTTGCCGTGTACAACGCCTCGCAGGCGGCGCTGGCGAAGAAGGACCTCACCGGATTCCAGGCAACGATCGACCTCACGCGCGCCGCGTTCCGGCGGTGCCAGACCGAGGCGTTCGACATCGCGTCGCGTCAAGGCTTCTCGCCGATCGGCGCGAAGATCGCGAAGGTCGAGCCGTACCTCACGATCTATGCGCGCGCATATCTCGGAACGGACGCGAGCGGCTATGCACGCGTGTACTTCCGGCGCGAGGGTGGGAAATGGCTCCGTACTGAGCCGCTCGATGCCGAGCTTGGGGGGGACAAGTCGAAGACCATCGATGGCCTGCAACTCACCTACTACGGGATCGACGACGACGTCATCGACAAGTACGCGGCCTCCGGCAACGAGGTGCGCACGTTCCTGGTGAAGCAGGCCGAGGGGCGCACCACGATCGGACAGGCCTTCGGTCTTCGGATCTTCCCGACCCGCGGCGCGGCGGGACCGAATGTCGGGTGCAGCACCGCAGGCTTCCACCTCACGAATACGCCGAACGACCCGTTCATCCGTCTCTTCAGCAACGCCTTGTCGTTCAAGCCGGACCTCAGCGGAGTGACCGGGACGACGTCGAGCATCATTCGCCACGAAGGGCTGCACTGGTTGCAGGACCAGTTCTCGCCGAGCATCACGGCGCGCATGCCATGGTGGATGGTCGAGGGCTGGCCCGACTACATCGGGCAGTCGCGTAGCGCCACGACGAAGAAGAACGTGCTGTGCAATACGCCGACGCCGACCTACAAGCAGCTCGAAGACGGCGTGCTCCAGACGCCCGAAACGCCGCCGGAGCTGCCGGGCCAGTACTACGCGTTCGCGAACACGATGGTCGAGTACGTCTACAAGACGTACGGCCCGAGCGCGTACTGGGATCTCATGACCGCGTACAAGGCCGGCGTGGACGCAAAGATCAATCTGCCGAAGGTCATCGGGGTCACCCCGGAGGCGTTCTATACATCCTGGCTGGTCTGGGCGAAACAGACCTACTGCTAGCTGTCCTCAATTTTGAGGACAGGCAAGCTAGCTCGTCGGTACCGACCGTACGGAACGCGGTACAGATGCCCCTATCGCTGACCCGCGTTTGGTACCTCTGGCTGGTTGTCGGTGCGTATCCCAGGTCGGTATGGTCGAGCGGCACTTCGCGGTGACGGGTAAAGGGGAAGCAACCGGGTGAGCGTCTCTGTCGCGCGTGTCGAAGCTCTGACGCCTGCCGCGACGGGCATCCTCGACACGTTCGGCCCGGTGCCGGACGTCATCGAGCGCGCCCGCAACGGCGATCGCACCGCGTTCGCCGAGCTGTACGACACGCACGTCGACAGCGTCTACCGCTACCTCCTCTACCGTGTGCGCGAGCCCGCTGACGCCGAGGACCTCTGCAGCGAGGTGTTCACGCGCGCGTTCGCGAACATCCACCGCTACCGCTGGCAGGGGAAGTCCTTCCTCGCTTGGCTCTACACCATCGCCCGGAACGCGGTCACCGACCGCCGCCGCCGCGACCGGCCGACCGTCGAGATCGATAACGCGTACGGCCTGGCCGAGGACGGCCCCACGGCCCACGACCGCGCAGTGCATGCCGAGGCCGTCGACGCGCTCCGTGGCGCGGTCCGGCACCTGACGAGCGAGCAGCAGGAGGTCCTCGTGCTCCGGTTCGTCGAGAACCGCTCGAGCCGCGAGGTCGCCAAGATCCTCGGGAAGAACGAGGGAGCGATCCGCGCCCTCCAGTTCCGAGCCCTTGGTCGCCTGCGCAAGCTGCTCAAGGACGAGCCCGCCTGATCTAAGGCGCGGCTAAGAGCTCGCGTCCGCGCGCGGCCGTCGCCCGTACACTCGATGACAGCGATGGTCCGATTCCGCCCACTCATCCTCCTCGTTATTGCGCTCCTGGTGAGCTCCTGCAGCGTCACCGAGCAGCTGTCGACCCCGCGCGCGCAGACCCAGTTCGCCACCGCCGAGCAGGCGTTCAACATCCTCATCGAGCACCACGTCGACAAGCCGAGCTCGCAGCAGCTTCTGAACGCCGCGGTCGACGCGGTCCAGACGCTGCTCGTGAAGATGAACGACCCGTCGCCGACGATGACGAAGCCACAGTTCACCGGCAGCGCGGCATCGGACTTCGCGAAGTTCGCGGTATCGCTCAATGACGTGATCACCGCGAACCCGAAGGAGGACCCGAAACTGCTCGAGCAGCAGGCCACCGACGGCATGGCGCGCTCGATGAACGAATGCCATACCTACTACCTGGACCCCACGCGCGCGAAGGGCTTCAACGCACCCCCGCAGGAGTACTCCGGCATCGGTGCGACGATCAACGCCCCGACCCCGAACGAATACGTCGAGGTCGCGCAGGTGTTCCCGAGCAGTCCGGCCGAGAAAGCGGGCGTGAAGAAAGGCGACAAGATCAAGCAGGTCCAGGGCGAGGACATGCTCGGCAAGACGTCCGAAGAGGTGGCGAACAAGATCAAGGGCCCCGAGGGCACGATCGTGAACATCGTCATGATCCGCAACGGCAGCGATGTGCCCTTCGCCATCACCCGCGGCAAGGTCACGCCACCCCGGACGATCGACCAGATCGATACCGGCAACATCGGCTACATCTACGTGTCCCAGCTGAACGGGGACGTCTCGAACCAGGTGGCGACTGCCGTGAAACGACAGAACGATGCCGGCGTCGTCGGGCGCGTGCTTGACCTCCGCGACGACCCGGGTGGGGATCTCTCGGCAGCCGTCGACATCGCGAGCATCTTCGTGAAGAACGCGACGCTCGTGTTCCAGATCGGACGCGACGGGACCCGCCAGCCGCTGCGCACGAACGATCGCTTCTACATCGATGTGCCGAAGCCGCTCGTCATCCTCGTGAACAAGAACTCCGCGTCTGGCGCCGAGATCATCTCGGCCGGCCTCCGCGCGAACGGCGTCGCGACCGTGATGGGTGAGCGCACCGCCGGGTGCGTCGGGATCGGCCAGCCGCGTACGCTGCCGGACGGCGGCCTGCTGCTGGTGACGATCGCCCGCATGGAGGACGCGAAGACCGGTGAGTCGCTCAACGGCCCGGGGAAGGGCGTCCTGCCAGACAAGATCGTCGTCGCCGACCCCAACAGCGCCACTGACAACCAGCGCGCCACGGCCGACGCGTTCATCGCGAGCGGCGGCAAGAGCTAGGAGCCGGCGAGCCCCAGGCTGACCAACCCCGCGAGCAGCACCACGATCCCAACGTACTGATTCGGCGCGAGCCGCTCGCGAAGGAGCACGATCGCGAGCAGGGCCGTGACGATCGGGTACGCGCCGCTCGCCGTTGCGACGATCGATGCGGATCCGTTCTGCACGCCGAGCACAAAGAGCACGTTCGCGAGCGTGTCGAGGGCGCCGGTCGCGAGCACGAGCGACCACGTTGTCCGGTCCATCGTGATCGGGCCTTCGCGCCGGATGATGAGGATCGCGAGCACGATCGCGGCGCTCACGATGCGCTGCCACAGCACGAGCGCGAGACCGTCCTGCGTCCGCGTCGCGTAGGCCATGATCGCGGACCAGGCGCCCAGTGAGAGCATCGCGACGAGGGCGAACCAGACGCCGGGCAGTGGGCGCTTGAGCGCGGTCGCGAGGCTGCGGCTATCCGTCGCGGTGAGCACAATGCCGGCGAAGGTCGTCGCGATGCCGAGGGCCTGGCCGGTCGTGAGCCGCTCCCCGAGACCGACAACTACCAACAGGACTGCGACCGCGACGTAGGCCGCACCGATGGGACTGACGACCGCGATCGGACCGAGTGCCAGGCCTCGATAGAGCAACAACACGCCGCCGACGCCAGTGACGGAGAGCGCGACCGCGAACGGGACCTGGTCCGCTGTGATCGCCGGCCAGTGCCCGGTGACGGCGAGCGCGATGGCGTACATGATCGTTCCGCTGACCTGCAGGCCGAAGACGGCGCGGAGCGCACCGAGCCGGCGTGTCGAGAAGGCGCCGGCATAATCGCCGAAGCCCCACGACAGCCCGGAGCCAAGACCGAAGAGGAGCGGGGTCAGACGACGAGCTGGCGCGGCGCGCGCGTCAGGTTCCGTGAGCCGTCCGCGGTGATGACGAGCATGTCCTCAAGCCGGATCCCGCCGATCGCCGGGTCGTAGATCCCCGGTTCCACCGTCACCACATCGCCGATCTGGAGCGGATCGTTCCCGCCGCGGCCGACCGACGGCACTTCGTGGATCTCGAGACCCACACCATGACCGGTCCCGTGGATGAAGCCCCGCGTCACTGGATCGTCCGGCTCGTGCTTCTGCCCCTCGCGGAGCGTGTCGTATCCGGCAGCGAAGATGACGTCCTCAACGAGCTCGTGCACGGCTCGGCCGGTGATGCCCGGACGCAGCGCCTTGATGCCGGCGTCCTGCGCGCGCATCACGACCTCGTACATCTTCACGAGTGCGGGCGAGGGAGCGCCCTTCGACACGGTGCGGGTCATGTCGGCGTAATAGCGGGACTCCTTGTGCTGGGGAAAGATGTCCATGACGACCGGCTCGCCGGCGCGGATCGGGCCGCTTCCGATCATGTGCGGATCGGCCGCCTGCGTGCCGGGCGCGATGATCGTCGACTCCGCCACGCATCCGCGCTCGAGCAGGGCGCCCTCGACGATCGCGCGCACGCGCTCGGCCGTGAGTGAAGCACCGTCGAGCTCGAGCACGCCGTCGGAACGCGGGCGCGATCGCGCGATCGCGTCGACGCCGAGCTGCCAGGCCTCCTCGGTCGCGCGCTGGGTCACCTCGAGCGCGGCCACCTCGTCGTCGCGCTTCGTGCGACGCCGTTCCGCCAATCCTTCGGCGATGGAGATCTCGATCCCCTTCCCGCGCAGGCGGTCCGCGAGGGCGAGCGGGAAGAACTGTGGCACGCGAACCGTGCGTGCATCGTGCGCGGCCAGGAACCGCTCGATGAGCGTGGCGGTCGCGTCGGTGATCGGGTTCATCGCCGCCCGAAGCTCGCGCGCACCGTAGTCGTCGACGTTCTCGATCTTCGTCGCGCGGGACTGCTTGCGGGCGCGGCCCTCCTCGAGGGAGTTGGTGAGCAGGATGAGCTCGCTGCCGCGCTCGATGACCACGAGCGGGTCGGGCGCCAGGAACCGGGTCACGTGATAGATGTCGGGGAACCGGTACGAGTCACCGAAGAACAGGATCGGCATTGTCTCGCTCATACAAGGACGCTAGCGCGTCGGCGCGGCGACCGCCTACCCGAGCTTCTTCTCGAGCAGGATGCGCGGCGGCTCGGGCACGTAGCCGAGCCGCTCGTTGATGCCGCGCATCGCCGCGTTCGCCGGGTCGTTCGTCGTACCGAACAGCTTGGCGCCCTTGCGCTTCAGCTCCGCGATCGCACGCAGCTTCATCGCGAGCGCGATGCCCTTGCCGCGCTCGTCGCGCGCCGTGCCGGTGAACTGCGTGTACGCGATGCCCTGCTCGTTGAGCGAAGTGATCGTGACGCCCACGATCCGGTCGGCCCTGAGTGTGATCAGGCTCGCGTCCTCGTCGAACGCGTGGCCTGAGAAGAACATGCCCCGCACGGCCTCGAACGGCGCGGGTTCCGGCATCGGGTCGGGGCGCGGGATGTCCCGGGACTGTGCGGTGATGAAGTCGTACAGCTCGCGCTGGAACGCCTCGAGCGCTGCGCCTCGCTCTGCTGCGACCACCTGGTACGCCGCGAAGCGCGCGCCACTGCGCGCCTCGGCCTCTGCGGCGCTGGGTATCCCCGCCGGCGCGAACGTTGGCACATCGAGGTACGAGTCGATGCGGCGGTGATACTCAACATATCCGTGGCGCGTTGCGAACGAGACGCCTTCAGGCTCGTCCCCACGGACGTTGGTCTGCGACTTCGGCGCTCCCTTCGCGCGCGCATGACCCTCGAGCCTCGCGAGCAGATGGCTGCCGACGCCGCGCCGGCGCCACGCGGGATCCACGCGGATACCGGTCCGGTACGCACCTTCGGCCGCGCGGAAATGGCCGCCATCGGAGCTCAGGCCGGCGGCAATGATCTCGTCGGCAGCGGTCTCGACGAGGAGGGACAGCCGGTTCGGCTGCGGATTGCCCGCTTCGAACCGCCGGACCATCGCGGGGTCCTGCCAGTCCACGGCGCGCGCATGACGGTTCCCGAACTCGACGATGCGGTCGAGATCGCCCAGGGTCACTTCGCGGACCCGCAGCCCGGATAGGAGATCGGTCGTGGCGCTCATTCGTGCCTCCGTCGTGTTCCTTGACCGCTCGTTGGACAGTGACCGCCGCCCGTGCACAACGTGTGAAGACGGTATGGGAATAGGGCGGAGAGCACGCGATTCGCTCGTACGGACTACCTCCGTCCCCCTCGCAGGTGTGGGCGGCACGCCGGCCGGTAACTAGCGTCTGCACCGATGGATGAATGCCTCCGTGTCCTCAGCGAGCTGCTCGCGCATCACGACGCGTATTGCCGCCTGAAGTCAGGCGCGCAGCCCTGTGGCCATCCCGGCACCACCGACGTCCGCGCGCTTGCGGTGGTGCGTGCCCGCGCGGCGGTCGCTGCCGAGCGCTCGTCCCCCGGCCGGTGAGAGGTCAACGGCCGATCCGCAGGCAGTACCCTTCATCCTCATGACCGTCGCGGCGCAGGACTTCAACCTCCACATCGCCGACCGCGGGATCACTGATGTCATCGTCATACCCTTCGGCGTCGACGCCGTCCTCGACCGCCTGCGTGAGCTCTGCCCGGTCGAGGAGTCCGAGGCGGACGCGACCCGGCCCGCCTGATGCGACGTATCGGCCACCGCGGCGCGATGGGTCACGCGCCAGAGAACACGATCGAGTCATTCGAGAAGGCGATCGCGCTCGGCTGCGATGAGATCGAGACCGATGTGTGGCTGCTCGATGACGACCGGCTCGTCATCACGCATGACCGTCCGTCCCCGAACGGCCGCTACGGCACGCTCGACGAGGTGCTTGAGCTCTGCCGCGGCCGCGTCGGCGTGAACGTTGAGGTGAAGGACGAGGCCGACGAGACGCACGCGCGGCGCACCGGCGCTGCCGCCGCTGCGCGGATCGCCCAGCGACGCGACCCCGACGCCTACGTCTCGAGCTTCTGGTGGGGCGCGCTCTCGGCCGCGCGGGAGGCGGCGCCCGACGTGCGGCGCGCATTCGTGTTCTCGGGCTCACCCGATGGCCACGCGCTGCTTTCCAGCGCGAAGGCACTGGGCCTGTGGGCGATCCACCCGAATCAGGCGTACGTCACCGCCGAGATGGTCGGGGCCGCACACGCGGCCGGGCTTCAGGTGAACACCTGGACCGCGAACGAGCCCGCTGACATCGCACGGCTGGTGTCGCTCGGCGTCGACGGGATCATGTCGAACTGGCCGGAACGAGTGCCGAAGGGTTAGGGTCGCGCCCAGTCCCGCGCCCGGTCGACGGCGCGCAACCAACCGGCATAGCGCGATCCGCGCTCGTCTTCTCCCATCGCCGGCTCGTAGCGCGTCGCGACGGCGCGGGTCGCGGCGACCGCTGCGGTGTCCGGCCACACGCCGGCTCCGAGTCCGGCGAGGAACGCGGCACCGAGCGCGGTCGTCTCCTGGATCGCGGCGACCTCGACCGGGATGCCGAGAACGTCGGCCTGCAGCTGCATGAGATAGGCGTTCGCCGTGCCGCCCCCGTCGGCGCGAAGCACGCTGATCGGCCGGCCTGCCGCGCGCATGGCCTCGACGAGATCGCGGGTCTGGTACGCGATGCTCTCGAGGGTCGCGCGCGCGAGATGCGCGCGCGTCGTGCTCCGCTCGATCCCGATCAGCAGCCCGCGCGCGCGCGGGTCCCAGAGCGGCGCGCCAAGGCCGGTGAACGCGGGCACGAGGTAGAGCCCGTCGTTCGAGGGCACGGAGCGCGCGAGCGCCTCTGTCTCCGCAGCGTCGGCGATGATCCCGAGCCCGTCGCGTAGCCACTGGACGGCCGCGCCGGTGACGAACGCGCTGCCTTCGATGGCGTATCGCGGACCGGCCCCGATGTCCCAAGCGATCGTCGCGAGCAGCCCGCCAGCGGTCCCGGGCACGGCATTGCCCGCATTCGCGAGGAGGAAGCAACCCGTGCCGTAGGTGTTCTTGGCCTCACCGTCGGCGAAGCAGCCCTGCCCGAACAGGGCGGCCTGCTGATCGCCGGCGAGCCCCGCGATCGGGATCGCGGCACCGAAGTGCTCGGCGTCCGTCACCGCGACAACACCACAATTCAGCACCGGCTCCGGCAGCATCGCGCGCGGTAACCGCAGCGCCGCGAGAAGCTCGTCGTCCCATGCGCGCCGGTGGATGTCGAAGACCATCGTGCGCGACGCGTTGGAGACATCGGTCACGTGAACCCTGGCACCGGTCAGCTTCCACACGAGCCAGGTCTCGATCGTCCCGCACAGCAGCTCCCCCGCCTCGGCGCGGGCCTGGGCGCCCTCGACCTGGTCGAGGATCCAGCGCAGCTTCGGACCTGAGAAGTACGCGTCGATGATCAGGCCGGTGCGTGCGCGGATGAGCGTTTCGAGGCCGGCCGCGCGCAGCTCGTCGCAGATCGCCGCGCTCGCGCGGCTCTGCCACACGACCGCGCGATGGATCGGCTTTCCGGTCGCCCGATCCCAGACCACGACGGTCTCGCGCTGATTCGTGATGCCGATGGCCGCGAGCGCGGAGCCCGCCGTGGCTGCGGCTTCGAGGGCCTCGCGCCCGACGGCCACCGTCGTCCGGAAGATCTCCTCGGCGTCATGCTCCACATGGCCCGACGCCGGGTAGTACTGCGCGATCTCGCGGTCTGCGCTGCCACGAATGTGCCCGTGCTCGTCGAAGACGAACGCGGCGGACCCCGTCGTTCCCTGGTCGAGCGCGAGGATCGCGCTCACGCCGTCGCGAACGTCCGCATCGGCGCGACCTCGCGTCGGTACGCCTCGATCTCGGCCGAGCGCCGCGGTGGGTCCCAGTGCGCGGCCCGCGCGATGAGATCGGCGATCGCCTCCAGGCAGTCGAGCCCCTGGCACGATGCGAGGCCGATGGCGGTGCGGCGCAGGAGAACGTCGCCGATCGTGACCGCCCATTCGTCACGGACGGCGCGGACGATCTCGGCGCCGGTCGTCGCGACGTGTTCGCACACCGGCGCGCCCAGCGTCCCATCACCCACCACGATGGCGTCGAGCGTGCCTGCTGGTTCGTCGGTGGCGCCAGGAAGCGGCCGCTGAGCGGTCGTACCGCGCTGCGCCGATCCCAGCCGCTTCGTGACGATGTCGGTGACCTCTTCGGCGATGAGGCGGTACGCCGTGATCTTCCCGCCGATCACTGACAGGACGCCCGCGACGTCATCGACGCGATCGTGATCGAGGATCGCGTGCTTCCGCGAGACCTCGCCCTCCGACACGCCCTCTACCCGTACGAGCGCGCGGACGCCGGCCCAGGTGAAGTGGATGCGATCGAGCGATGCACGCGGGAACGCGCGCGCGGCTTCGGATCGCAGGTACTCGACGTCCTCGACGGATGGGACCGCATCCGCGGGATCTCCCGCGTAATCGGTGTCGGTCGTACCGACCATCGTGTAGCCGTTCCACGGCAGGACGAAGAACAGCCGTCCATCCCGCTTCGCGAAGAGGACGTGCGCCTGCTCCGTAGCCCGCGGGATCACCAGGTGGGTGCCCTTGGTCAATCGGAGCAGCGGCTGCGAGGTCCTGCGGATCGACCGTACCGTCTGATCGAGCCACGGACCGGTCGCGTTCACGGTGTATTGAGCGCGGATCTCGAGGTCACCGCCACCGATCTCGTCGTGAACGCGAGCGCCGACCACACGACGGCCCTCGGCGTCACGAAGGTAGCCGGTGACGCGCGCGTGATTCAGCACGACCGCGCCGTGAGCCGCGGCGTCCACCACGTTCTCGACGACGAGGCGCTCGACGAACGGGACCTGCGCGTCGTAGAAGCGCCACGCGCCGGAGAGACCATCCGGGTCAAGGCCCGGCTCTGCCGCGAGCGTGTCGGCGCGGCCGAGACGTCGGCGCTTGGGCAGGCTCTTGTCGAGCGACAGCAGGTCGTAGAGGAACATGCCGATCCGGAGCTTCAGCCGGTAGAAAGGTTTCGGGCGGTAGAGCGGCAGCAGGAACGCGAGCGGGAAGACGAGATGCGGCGCGATCCGGAGGAGCGTCTCGCGCTCGCGCATATCGCTGCGCACGAGGCCGAAGTCGAAGAGCTCGAGGTAGCGGAGGCCGCCATGGATGAGCCGCGTGGGTCGGGAGCTGGTGCCCGAGGCGAGATCGTTCTGCTCGACGAGGGCCACCGAGAGGCCACGCAGAGCGGCGTCGCGCGCGATGCCCGCGCCGACGATCCCCCCGCCGATGACGAGGAGATCGACGGTGCGGCCGCCGAGCGACCGCACCGTCTCCTCGCGTGTAGCTACTTGTTCGCCTTGTTGTACTTGTCGATCTGGTCGT
>JBBQHN010000020.1:0-20949 GCA_038324015.1 Candidatus Limnocylindria bacterium
GTCGGCACGAAGCTCGAGCTCGCGCGGCTCCTCGACCGGCACGAGGGTGTCGGTACCGATCTGGTGCACCACTGCATCAACGACGCGCTCGCGATGGGCGCCGAGCCGCTGTTCTTCCTCGACTACTTCTCGACGTCGGCGCTCGACCCGGCGGTGTTCGCGCGGGTGGTCGGCGCGATGGCCGACGCCTGTCGCACGCACGGGTGCGCGCTCCTGGGCGGCGAGACCGCGGAGCTGCCCGGGATGTACGCGCCCGGCGCGTATGACCTCGCGGGCTTCCTCGTCGGCGGCGTCGAGCGGGACAAGATCTTCGATCCCGCGTCGGTCCGCAGCGGCGATGTCCTCATCGGTCTCCCGTCGAACGGCCTGCATACGAACGGGTATTCGCTGGCCCGGGCGATCGTCGCGAAGCGTGCGACGGTGGAGGAAGGCGACGAGGCAGCTGTGCTGAGCGCGCCTCGACCCGAGCTGCGAGGCACGCTCGCGGACGCGCTGCTCGCGACGCACCGCTGCTATCTGGATGAGATCCGCACGCTGCGCTCGGCCGCCGTGATCCGCTCGATCGCGCACCTCACCGGTGGGGGCTGGGAGGGCAACCTTCCGCGCGCGCTCCCGCCGTCGCTCGGCGCCGCCGTCGACCGCGGGTCGTGGACCGTGCCGCCGCTCTTCAAGCTCTTGGCGGAGTGGGGCGGTGTCGCGGACGCGGAGGCGTTCGATACCTGGAACATGGGCATCGGCCTCGTGGTCGTGATCGATCCGGCCGGCGAGCGCGCCGCGTTGCGCGCGCTGCCCGACGCGATCCGCGTCGGCAGCGTTGAAGCCGCACGCGCCGGCGCGCCGCGCGTCCGCTGGGCGTGACCCTCCGCGTCGGCGTCTGTGTGAGCGGTCGCGGTACGAATCTGCAATCGATCCTCGATGCCTGCCGCGATGGAACACTGGACGCGCAGGTCGTCTACGTCGGCTCAAGCCGCAAGAGCGCGCCCGCGCTCGACCGCGCGAAAGCCGCCGGCGTTCCAGCGGAGGCGTTCCCGCCCGCGGCCAACGGTGGGCGCGACGCCGCGCAGCAGCTCATGGCCCGGCGGCTGGTCTCCGCCGACGTCGCGCTCGTCGTGCTCGCCGGCTATGACCGCATCCTGGCCGACCCGTTCTGGGACATCCTCGGAGATGTGCCGGTCATCAACGTCCATCCCTCGCTCCTCCCGGCGTTCGGCGGGCTCAACCGACTGAAGGTGCACGAGGCCGTGCTTGCGGCCGGCGTCGCGGAGACCGGCTGCACCGTGCATCGCGCGCATCGCGGGACGCTCGACGAGGGCGAGATCCTGGTGCAGCGCAGCGTGCCGGTCCTCCCCGGCGACGATCCCGAGACGCTTGAGGCACGTGTGCTCAGCGCCGAGCACGTCGCGCTCGTCGACGCGGTCGCGGCCTTCGCGCGCGCCGCTTGGGTGCCTGTTCCGGGCACGCGGTAGCATCGAACCATGTTCGAAGGACTGCTCCAGCCCACGCACCTCCTGGTCATCATGTTCATCGCGCTCGTCGTAGTCGGTCCCGGCAAGCTCGGTGATCTCGGCGGCCAGCTCGGCCGCGGGATGCGCGAGTTCAAGCAGAGCGTGAACAGTGACGGTGGTGACCGTCCGGCGCTCAGCTCCGGCGGCGGGTTCTGCACGGACTGCGGCGCAAAAGGCGAGGCCGACGCGCAGTTCTGCCCGAAGTGCGGCGCGAAGGCGAACGCCCCCGCCTGATGAGTTGGTTGGCTGTCAGCAACTGAACTAAGCGCCACGCTTATTTTAGTATTGACCAATCTGCTAAAGTAACAATGTGGTTAGTGCGCGTTCGGGCCATTATGTAAAACAGCCTACTGGCTACAAGGCCTTCATTCCGGCTGCATTGCCCCCAAAACCGCCCATAAGACTGGACGAAGCGGGTGTCAGCGCGCTTTCCTTCGCCGACCTGGCGGTCGGACGCCTCGATGGCGTCGCACAGACGCTTCCAAATCCCGATCTCTTCGTCGCAATGTACGTCCGCCGCGAAGCGGTCCTGAGCTCGCAGATCGAGGGCACCCAAAGCACCCTCGACGACGTATTGGCCTTCGAGCTCGACCCGAAGACCCGCGACGTACCCAAGGATGTCGAAGAGATCGTGAACTACGTGAAGGCGATGAACTATGGGATCGATCGCTTGGCGCAGCTTCCCTTGTCGTTGCGCTTGATCCGCGAGATCCACGCTGAACTGATGCAAGGAGTCCGCGGGCAGCACAAGACACCAGGGGAATTCCGCCGCTCGCAGAACTGGCTCGGCCCAGGGCCGACTACGCCGATCGAGCGCGCGACCTTCGTGCCACCGCCGGTCCACGAGATGAATGTCGCGTTGGATGACTTCGAGAAGTTCCTGCACGCCGAACAGTCGATGCCGGTCCTATTGCACTGCGGTACCGCGCACGCGCAGTTCGAAACGATCCACCCGTTCCTAGACGGGAATGGCCGTGTGGGTCGCCTCTTGATCTCCTTTCTGTTGGTGCACCGGGGAGTCATGCACCGGCCACTCCTCTATCTCAGCCACTACTTCAAAGCGAACCACCTTGAGTACTACGCGCGTCTCACGGCGGTACGGGAGGACGGCGATTGGGAGGGCTGGCTCACCTTCTTCTTGTACGGGGTCGCGGAAACCGCTGCCGATGCCACGACCACAGCGAAGCGGATCTTGGTCATGCGTGACGATCACCGCGCACGGATCGAGGAAGCCATGAGTCCGAACGGATTACGGCTTCTCGATCTTCTGTTCCGCCGGCCGCTCGTGAACGTCGGTCTCATCGAAGAGCGCCTGAAGCTTGCGTTCGTGACCGCCGCAAAGCTACTCGATGGGCTCGTCGAATTGGAAGTGATCGAAGAGATCACGGGCGGCCGCAGGAATCGCGTGTACCGCTACTCCCCATATCTCGCGCTCTTCGCCGATCCGGCACCTCGGCCTGTCGCGCCGGACCCGCATGACGCGGAAGGTGACGCAGGCGACGGACAACAGAGGCTACCGATCGAGTAGCGGCTCAGCCCCAGTCGTGACCTCTCGCGTGCGTATCGAGGTGATCACCGACGGCCGAGATGCATCGAGCCGTCGCGACACGAGCAGACCGAGCAGGGCGCCCACCGCCGCGATCGCGAAGGCCGCTGCGATCCCCGTCGTGATCGGCAGTCCGTGCGACACCGCGGCCGCGATCGCGGCGCCACCAGCTCCGGTGCCGAGCGCCGTCCCGAGGTTGTCGAACACCTGCATCGCCGCGCTCGTCGCGCCGGTCTGGTTCCCGGGTGCGAGGCGCAGGACCAGCACCGAGACCGCGGAATAGCCAAAGCCCATTCCCGCTCCGCTCACTGCCCAGGAGACGTACGCCACCCCCACCGGCAGCGGAAGGAGCAGGACCGCCAGCACGCCGAGCGCACCAGCGACGACGAGCGCGAATGAGGTCGTGATGATCGCGCGGCTGGTGAGGCGCGGCGCGAGACGCGCGTGGATCCACGAGCCGCTCGTCCAGGTGAGCCCACCGGTCGTGAGGACGATCCCCGCGAGCGCGGGCTCCAGACCGCGGGCTTCGCGGAGCATCAGCGGCAGGAATGCCTCGGTACCGAAGAACGCGAACGTGAGCAGCCCGCGCACGAGCACGGCCGCGCCAAGGCCGGTCCGTCCCGTGAGCGTCCCTGGCGGCGCGACACGTCGAAGCGCGGGCACGGCGACGAGGATCCCTCCGGCAAGCAGCGCGATCGCAGGAACGAGGCTCGAGCTGGTGACCCCCGCGAGCAGCAGGCCGGCGCCGAAGGCGACAAGCGCCGCGTCACGTGCGCTCCCGCGCTGGCCCGGATGCGCCGGCGGTCCGAGCCGGCGCAACGCTGGGATCGCGAGCGCCGCTGCCAGAACGGCGAAGGGGAGCAGGCCGACGAAGACCAGACGCCAGCTCGTGGCCGCCGCGATGAAGCCGGCTGCGGCCGGCCCAACGATGGCGGGAAGGACCCACGCGGTCGACATGATCGCGAACATGCGCGGCCGCTCGGCCTCGGTGTATGCGCGGGCGATGCTCGCATAGGTCGAGGCGAGGATGGCGCCGGACCCGATGCCCTGCACCGCGCGGCCCGCGACGACGACCGGCATGGACGGCGCGGCACCGCAGATCGCCAGGCCGAGGGCGAACAGCCCAAGACCGATGGCGTACGGGAGGAGCGTGCCGCGCTGATCGGCGACACCACCCGCGACGATGACCGACGCAAGGCTCGCAAGGAAGAACGCGCTGAAGACCCAGCCGTACAGCGTCACGCCGCCGAGCTCGTCCGAGATGATCGGCAGGATGGTCTCGACCGCAAGCGCCGAGAAGCCGATGAGGGTGATGGTCAGCACGAGGCCGACCGTGAGCGGTCTCAGCGGATGAGCTCGAGCGTCGTGCGCTTCTTCTTGTCGTAGGTGATGCGCGCGCCTTCGAGATTCGCGAACGACGGGCCCTCCATCGCGACACCGAGCTCGTCCGCGAGCGCCACGATGGGGAGCTCGATGATCCCGCCGTGCGAGATCGCGAGCACGATGTCCTTCGGACCGACGCGGCCCGCGATCCGCGCCCACGTCGCGAGCTGCTCGTGCGCGAAGTCACGCGCCTTCGGATCTGAGCGCAACAGCGCGCGCCAGTCGCCGAGCGTTGCCATCGAACCAAAGACGCCCGCGCCACCGATGTCGGGAAGCAGCCCCGCTTCGATCGCGTCCAGCCGCCCACCGACCAGCTCCGCGGTGCGCTTCGCGCGCTCGAGGGGGCTCGATACGACCAGGGCGTATGTCGCGCCGGCGAGCGCCCGCGCGGTGCGCTCGCCGCGCTCGCTGAGCGGCGTCGACAACCCGCGCTCCGCGTGGCGGCGGACCTCGAGAACGCTCATCCGGCGCGATGTGCCGGCGGAAACGGGGTAGCCGGGCAACCGACCAGTGGCATGTTGTTTGCTAGTCTCCTCACGCAGTGCGCGTTCTTATTACCGGCATCACCGGCATGGCCGGAAGTCATCTTGCCGAGTATCTCCTTGCCGAGCACCCCGACGTCGCCGTGTACGGCACGTTCCGGTGGCGTTCGCGCATGGAGAATCTCGAGCCGCTCCGCCGCGCCCAGAAGGTAGACATCGTCGAAGGACGGTACAGCGACGGGCAGGCACTGCGCGCCGACAAGAAGAAGGGCCGGGTCACGCTCCTCTATTGCGAGCTGACCGACGCCGGTGCGGTCGAGCACGTCATCTCGGCCGTGCAGCCGGAGCGGATCTTCCACCTTGCGGCGCAGTCCTTCGTTCAGGAGAGCTTCGACGAGCCCGCCTCGACGTTCCACATCAACGTGCAGTCCCAGATCAACCTCCTCGAGTCGATCCGCCGGCACGACACGCAGATCCGGATGCACATCGCCGGCTCGAGCGAGGAGTACGGACTCGTCCATCCCGACGAGGTCCCGATGAAGGAGACCAACCCGCTGCGCCCGCTCTCGCCCTACGCGGTGAGCAAGGTCGCTCAGGACAAGCTCGCCTACCAATACTTCAAGTCGTACGGCCTGCACCTCGTCGTCACGCGCGGTTTCAACCACACCGGGCCGCGCCGTGGACCGGTCTTCGCGGACAGCACGTTCGCGAAGCAGATCGCGGAGATCGAGGCGGGGTTCCATCCACCGGTCATCTATCACGGCGACCTGACCTCCAAGCGCGATCTCTCCGACGTGCGCGACATCGTGCGCGCCTATTGGCTCGCGCTCGAGAAGGCCGAGCCGGGTGAGAGCTACAACGTCGGCAGCGGTCGCACGCACACCATCCGCGAGATGCTGGACGTGCTGCTCGGCTACTCGTCGCTGAAGATCCGGACCGAGGAGGATCCCGCGCGGCTCCGGCCGAGCGATGTCCCGATCCTCTGGGCGGATCCCTCGAAGTTCCGTGCCGCGACCGGCTGGGAGCCCAAGATCGCGTTCGAGCAGACGCTACGCGACGTCCTGGATTATTGGAGAGAGCGCGTGCGGGCCGAGGGCGGCCAACCAGCGCGCGCGGGGGTGTAGGCGATGCCTGATATCGGTGGGATCTGGTCCGGCTTCGTGAACAGCGCCGTGGTGCAGGGCGGCGTCCGGTTCATCGGCCTGTATCTCTTCGTCGTGTACATCGCGATGATCTTCTGGACCTACCGCGACGCCCAGAACCGCACCGAGAATCCTCTGCTTCCGGTGCTTGCCGCGCTCCTCGTGACGCTCGTCCCGGTCCTCGGGCTGTTCGTGTACCTCATCGTCCGCTCGCGCGAGACGATCGCCGAGAGCTACGAGCGGCAGCTCGCCGAGGAGAGCCTCCTCGCCGAGGCCGAGCAGCGCGTCGTCTGCCCCACCTGCCACGAGCGCGTGGGCGAGGACTTCATCCTCTGCCCGACCTGCCGCACGCGCCTCAAGCGCGTCTGTCCCGCGTGCGCGAAGCTCATCCGCCCCGAGTGGAACATCTGCCCCTACTGCGCGAAGGACTTCGATGAGCGCGACTGGACCGTGCATACCGGCGGCAAGGTCGCCGAGCCGGCCCCGGTGGTCGAGAAGGCCTCGACGACCTAGCGCGCGGGCGTCGCGGCGAGCACATCCGCCGCGCGCGGTGATCTCGAGCGCTCGCGCACGATCTCGGCGATCGTCGCCAGGGCAAGGCCCGTGAGGACGCCACCTGCGACATCCGCGGCCCAACCCGTCGCGAGGTAGATCCGGCCCGCGCCGACGAGCGCGACCACGATCACGGCCGGCACGCGCAGGCGCGAATAGCGCATTGCCAGCAGCGCGGCGAGGAACGTCACCCGCATCGCGTGACCACCCGGATACGTGAACGGACTCAGCTCGCGTAGACCGGGCAGCAGCACCGAGTCACGGACGAGCTCGCTGGGCGGACCGGGCTGGAAGACGATCTGCTTGAGTACGAATTCGAGCGCCAGGCCGGCGAAGAACAGCAACGCGACCTGGCCGCGGCGGCCGTCCTGCGCCACGAGGAAGAACGTGAGCGCGATCGCGACCAGCGAGCTCACGATCGGGTCGCCGAGCAGGGTGAGCGCCTGGAAGAGCTGGCTGACGAGCGGTGTCCGGAGCGGCAGGACCCAGCCGAGGACCACCGTGTCGGCGGCGTCGGTCGCCCCGGTCCCGACCAGCACGGTCAGGCCGGCGAACACTGCGATCTGGATGGCGAGGCGGTCGATCGGACGGCGGAACATCCCACGATGAATAGGGGCACCTGACCGGGCAGTCAAGTAATGAACATGTTCATTCCCACGCAAGCGCTCGCCGATCTTGCACCTTCGTGCCGCCCATCCGTGACTGGCCCGAGGCGATCCGGCCACGCGAACGGCTGGTCAAGGACGGTCCCGCGGCGCTCTCGGACGCCCAGCTGCTGGGTCTCGTCATCGGTTCGGGCACCAGTCGCGGGTCCGCGATCGCCCTGGCGGAAGCGCTCCTGCATGCGTTGGGCGGCACCGGGGGCCTGGCGCGGGCGGACCGGGCGCGCATCGCCGGCGCGGGCATCGGCCTGGCGACGGCAGCCCGGATCGCCGCCGCGCTGGAGCTCGGGCGGCGGGCGCTCGCGGCCGAGCGGGACGGTGCGGTGCTCGATTCGCCCGGCGCCGCCGCGCGTGCGCTGGCCCCGCATCTGGCCCACCGCGACCGCGAGGCGCTCGTCGTCGCGCTGCTCGACCGCAAGCAGCGTCTCCTCGCGGTCGCTCCTGTCTATGAGGGCAACCTCGCGGGCACCTCGGTCCGGATCGGCGAGCTGTTCACCGAGGCGCTGCGGCGCAACGCGGCGGGCATCGTCCTCGCCCACAACCATCCCTCAGGCGACCCCGAACCGTCGGCCGACGACCTGCGGACCACCCGGGACGCCGTCGCGGCCGGCCGGCTCCTTGGGGTGTCGGTCGTGGATCACCTGATCGTCGGAGCGGGCCGCCACGTGAGTCTTCGCGAGCGGGGAGCCGTTTGACGGACATAACGTCTGCCAACAGGCCTCGTTGGCGTGAGTGGGATGGGGAGAGCGAGCTACACGCACCTGCTCGGCCGCGTGCTCGCGACCGCGGTGCTCGGCGCCGTGATCGTCGGGCCCCTGCACGCCGCCGCCGTCGCCTCTGATTCGACGACCCAGGACAGCGTCGCCACGCCCGTCCAGCCCGTGCGCGCCGACCCGGCCCTGTTCGAGCACGTGGGCGCTCCGGCGCCCAAGAGCTTCGTCGACGACGCGGCGCGCGTCAGCTTCGATCCGCCGGTCGGCTGGCTCCGCGAGCCGGTGACGGCGCTCAACGCGCAGAGTGACCCGCCGGACCCGGCACAGGAGATCGCGCGCTTCCAGCTTCGTCTGGGCGACCCGTCTCTCTATGCGCTGCCGATCCCGATCACGAGCGCCCTGATCCGTGACGCCGGCGCGATCATCACGGTCGGCATCGCACGCGCGGGCGGCGACATGATCGACCTCGACGTGGATCCGCGGGCCGAGCGCGCCGATGCCGCACCCGTTGCCGGCTTCTTCCAGATCACCGAAGAGCGCACCTACGAAGGGCTGCACGTGCTCACGCGCTACTTCATCGCGCGCGCCACCGATCGCCGGCTCGTCATCCGCGCGGTGACCGCCGAGGAGGACTGGGCCGCCCTCGCCCCGATCGTGCGCGCATCCTTCGACTCGTTCCGCGCGGACCCGAGCGGACCGAACGCTCCCGCTGCTCCGCCGCCCCCGCCGCCGCTCGTCGCGGAACCGGCGCCTGCCGAGCCCCAGTCAAAGGATGCGTCGCTCGTGATCCGCCAGGGCATCCTCGACCGCGCGGCGTCGCTGCTGTCCACCCCCTACGTGTGGGGCGGAAACACCCCGAACCGCGGGATGGACTGCTCCGCCTACATCAGCTGGGTCTGGGGCGCCGCGCGCTACACGACCGAGTCGATCGGGTGGGTGAGCTCACCGATCTCGAAGAGCGATCTTCGCAGCGGTGACGCCATGAACCTCACGATCGGCCGCGACCCTGAGGGCTACGGCCATATCCGGCTGTTCGAGGCGTGGGCCAACGACGCCCATACCCTCGTGTGGGTCTTCGAAGAGACCCCGCCGCGCGCCGTCCACCGGGTCGTCGTCTACGACGATCGCTACCAGCCGATCCGTCTGGCCGGTCTCTCGAATGCCGGTGCTGCGCCGCTCGTACCGGCGCCCGCGCCCGCGCCCGCGCCCCGCTTCGAGCCGACCCAGCCGCGCCACGCCGCCTCGACGCCGCGTCCGCAACGTGTCTACACGCCGCGCCCGACACGGACACCGACGGTCACGGCATCGCCGCTTCCGTTCGGTGTGCTCCGTCCGGGGCAGCTGCCTCCGACGCCGACCAGCTCCGTCCGGCCGACGCCGCGCCCCACCGTTCGTCCCACGCCGCCCCCCACCCGCACGCCCAGCCCAATGCCCACCGTCCATCGCTAGCGGGGAAGCGAGCAGGCCTCGCGCGTAGGCCGGGCTCTATCCTCACGAGCACCACCGCGCGTTCTGGAAAGGGTGCGTCCACTTGTTCGAATCCCTCTGGGGTCTCTTCTCGCGTGATATCGGCATCGACCTCGGCACGGCGAACACGCTCGTGCACGTGAAGGGCCGCGGCATCGTCATCAGCGAGCCGTCGGTCGTCGCGAAGGACACGCGCACCGGCGCGATCCTCGCCGTCGGTGCCGAGGCCAAGCGCATGGTGGGCCGGACACCGCAGAACATCGTCGCGATCCGCCCGTTGAAGGACGGCGTGATCAGCGACTTCGACATCACCGAATACATGCTCAAGCACTTCATCCACAAAGTGCACGACCGCTTCGCGCTGTTCCCGCGTCCGCGCGTGATCATCGGCATCCCCTCGGGTGTGACCGAGGTCGAGAAGCGCGCGGTGCAAGAGGCGGCGATGAACGCCGGTGCGCGGTGGGCGCGTCTGGTGGAAGAGCCGATGGCCGCCGCGATCGGCGCGGGCCTTCCTGTGGAAGAGCCGTCGGGCTCGATGATCGTCGACATCGGTGGCGGCACGACGGAGGTGGCGGTCACGTCGCTCGGCGGCATCGTCGTTGCGCGCTCGATCCGCATCGGTGGCGACGAGATGGATCAGGACATCGTTTCGTACGCGCGCCGTGAGTTCAACCTGCTCATGGGCGAGCGCACCGCCGAGGACATCAAGATCGCGATCGGCTCCGCGTATCCGCTCGACGACGAAGTCTCGACGTTCTTCCGTGGACGCGACCTGCTCACCGGACTGCCACGCAGCATCGAGGTCACGAGCGCGCAGATCCGCGAGGCGATCGACCCGTCGGTCCAGCAGATCGTCGACGCGGTGAAGGACACCATCGAGGAGACGCCGCCGGAGCTCGTTGCCGACATCATGGATCAGGGCATCTACCTCGCCGGCGGCGGCGCGCTCCTGCGGGGCATGGATACGCGCATCTCCGAGGCCACGCAGATGGCCGTGCACATCGCCGACGACCCGCTGACCTGCGTCGCGCGCGGCACCGGCAAGGTCCTCGAGGACCTCGTGAAGTACGACCGCAGCCTGGTGACCGACACCTACGCGATCATGCCCCGGTAATGGCGACCCTCGGGCGCGCGCGCCGCCGGACAAACAGCGTCGCGCGGCCGTTCGCAGCGCTCTTCGCCGTCGCGCTGCTCCTGCTCCTGTTCCGCTCCGCGACCGTCGTGCAGGCCGTCGCGACGGCGGGCACCCAGGTGCTCGTCCCGGTCCAGCGCGTGCTTGCCGAGACGGGCGTGACCACGAATCGCTTCTTCCAGGCGATCGGTGACCTCGACAAGCTCCGCGCCGACAATGCCGCGCTGCGCACGAGCAACGACAAGCTTTCGCTCGAGAACGCGCGACTGACCGAGGCCGTGGTCGCCGCGCAGCAGGGCGCGAAGCTCGAGGCGGCGCAGAAGGTGTCGCCCTACACGACGATCACCGTCCCGGTCATCGCCCGTGACCCGAGCGGCATCCTCAAGACGATCGTGATCGGCGTTGGGACCGACCAGGGCGTGAAGGTCGATCAGGTCGTGCTGTCGGAGCAGGGCGTGGTCGGGCGCGTGAGCGAGGCCGGCTCGAACTACGCGAAGGTGCTGCTTGTGACCGACTCGTCGTCCAGCGTGTCGGCGCTCGTGCAGACGTCGCGCGCGAGCGGCATCGTGCGCGGCCAGTACGGCGACGCGCTCCTGATGGAGTGGATCCTCCAGAGCGATCCGGTCAAACGGGGCGACGTCGTCGTCACCGCGGGCCTCGGGATCGGCAGCGAGCTTCGCTCGCTGTATCCGAAGGGTCTCGTTATCGGGACCGTCGTCGACGTAACGAAAGCCGAGGTGTCGGCATATCAGCGCGCGGTGGTGGCCCCCGCGGTCGATCTTCGCAAGCTCGAGAACGTGCTCGTGATCACAGCCGGGAGCAAGTAGCCCGCTCGGGGCATGACCACGCCCCTACCCTCTGCGTACATACAGATGGGACTGGGAAAGCGGCTCGTCGTTGTGCTTGCGCTCGTGGGGACGCTCGTCCCCGCCCTCGTCGCGTTCACGCCCGCTCGGCCGGCCGCCGCACATTCGACCGAGCCATCGATCGTCCGGTCGGCGACCACAGCACTGGCCACGCGCATCGCGCCCGCCCAGCCGCGACTGCTGGTCCGCTTCCGTTCTGACGCGACGGCCGAACAGCGTGCCGCGGCGATCGGATCCGTCGGCGCGATATCCGATGTGGTCCTCGCCCGCATCGACGTGACCCGCGTCGCGATCGCCATCTCGACCGACCCGCTGGGCGATGACATCGGCCGCACCGCGCTGCGGCTGTCGCGCGATCCCGCAGTCCTCTCGGTCGAGCCCGACTCGACAGCCTCGGTGGACTTCTCTCCGAACGACCCCTTCTATATCAGCGACCCGGCGACCGGCCTCGGCCAGTGGGGCCTCCGCAAGGCGCACGTCGATCAGGCCTGGGACCTCGTGCGCGGATCGCCGTCGATCATCGTCGCGGTCATCGACACCGGCATCGATCCGAATCATCCGGACCTCGCCGGCGTCGCGCTCCCGGGCACCACCTTCCTCAGCGCGCCTGACCCGAGCTGCCCCGCGGGCTCGCAGGTCGACGACAACGGCCACGGCACCCACGTCGCCGGCGTCATCGCCGCGAACGGCAACAACGGCATCGGCATCGCGGGCGTCGCCTTCGGCGTGAAGATCCTTCCGATCAAGGCGCTCGATTGCCAGGGCGCGGGCCTCATGTCGGACGTCGCATCCGCGGTGATCTGGGCGACGGATCATGGTGCGCGGATCATCAACATTTCGCTCGGTTCGAGCGCCGCGCAGCTCACGCTCCAGGATGCGATCCGCTACGCGGTCTCGCGCAACGTCCTCGTCGTCGCGGCGGCCGGCAACTGTGGCGTGGTCTCGAGCCGGTGCACGACGATCAACGAGGCCCAATACCCGGGGGCGTATCCCGAGGTGCTCGCGGTCGCGGCGACGGACGAGAACGACGGACATGCGAGCTTCAGCAACGTCGATGCATACGTCGGCGTCTCGGCACCCGGCGTTCGCATCTACAGCACGACGCCGACGTACCCGACGACGCTGTCGCGGAGCAGCCCGAGCTCCGCGAGCTATGCGTCGTTCAGCGGGACCTCGCAGGCGTCACCGTTCGTCGCAGGCCTCGCCGCGCTCATCGTGAGCCGCGAGCCCGGGCTCTCCGTCGCGCAGCTCATCGATCGCATCCGCTCGACGGCCGACGACCTCGGTCCCCTGGGCGTGGATCCGGTGTTCGGGGCCGGACGGGTGAACGCGCTCCGCGCGGTGACCACGAGCGCGACGGTCCGCTATGGCGCGTTCTACGACGCGAGTGCGGTCCCGACGCGCGGGACCATCGGCGTGCCGCTGACCGCTTCGGTGAAGATCACCAACAGCTCGAGCTTCACCTGGACCGCCGGCGGGGCCAATCCCGTCGCGCTCGCGTACCACTGGTCGGACCTCGCGAACACCACGGTGGTCTGGGACGGGCAGCGCAGTGCGCTGCCGGCGGACGTTCCGGCCGGCGGCACGGTGACGGTCAACGCCGTGATCCCGACCCCGAAGACACCGGGCCTGTACTCGCTGCGCCTCGATCTCGTGCGCGAAGGCCTGGCCTGGTTCTCGTCCAATAGCGTCCCGACGGCGAACGTGCAGGTGTCGGTCACGAGCGGCCTCGCAGCGAGCTACGCGCCGGCCGCGAGCGCGCAGTCGGTCTTTGTCCTCGGCCCGAACACGTTCCCGGTGACCGTGAGCAACACCGGTACGGTCACCTGGGCCGCGGGTGGCGCGACGCCGGTCCACCTCTCCTACCACTGGATCAGCCCCACCGGGCAGGTCGTCGTGTGGGACGGCGCCCGCGGCGTGCTCCCAAATGACGTCGCTCCGGGACAGAGCGCGGTCGTGGCCATCGCCGTCCCCTCGCCGCAGTCTGTCGGCACGTACGTCCTCCGGCTCGACCTGGTGCAGGAAGGCGTCACCTGGTTCTCGGCGCAGGGCGTCACGCCCCGCGACGTGGGCATCAGCGTGACCAACGGATTTGGTGCGACGTACACCGCGCCCGCGTTCGCCACATCGTTCCTGCCAGGGAGCCGCGCTGTCATCCCGGTCACCCTCGCGAATATCGGTCTCGTCACCTGGACCGCCGGCGGCGCGAATCCGGTCCATCTCGCGGCGCACGTCTATGACGCTGCCGGTGGGCTGGTCGCGTGGGACGGCGAGCGCAGCGCGCTCCCTGCCGACGTCGCGCCCGGCCAGAGCGTCACGATCCAGGCCGCGGTCGCGGTCCCGCCGGGCACATCGAGCGCCCGTTACACCGTGCGCTTTGATCTGGTGCGAGAGGGCCTCGCCTGGTTCTCGAGCTACGCGGTGTCACCGGGCATCGGCAGCATCGCCGCCGAGACCGACTATCGCGCGGGGATCAGCACGAGCACCGCGACCGTGTCGCGATCGGCTCCGAGCCTGACCGTCACGATCACCAACACCAGCGCGGTGTCATGGACGACCGGCGGTGCGGCACCGATCGACGTCGGCTCTCACTGGCTCGCCGCGGATGGCACGGCGCTGGTCTGGGACGGGCCGCGCGTCCCGCTCGGGCAGACCGTCGCGCCCGGCGCCTCGGTCACGATCAGCATCCCGCTCGCGCCGCCACCGGCGAACGCCGCGACGATCGTGGTCGACCTCGTTTCGGAGGGGTTGCGATGGTTCGGAAGTGGTTCCCCGACGCGGATAACGCTGATACCGTGACCTCGTTGGTCTGTTGACGACACCAACACCTGTATGGACCCTGGACAAGCAGGGGCCAGGTCGGTCGGCCGGGAAGTCGAGGCGAGGGAAGCGATGAAGCGCACGCGTGTCGGCGTCGGTCTGTCCGTCATCCTGGGGATGGCGCTCACGACGCTGCCCGTCGCCGCGGCTCCTTTGACCACGCTCAGCGCGTCGTACCAGGTCACGCCGCCGGCAAGCGCCGGCGCGGGCACGGCGCTGCAGCTTCCGGTCACCGTCACGAACACCGGTAACGAGGTCTGGACCGCGACCGGTGCCACGCCGGTGAATCTCAGCTACCACTGGCTCGCCGCGAACGGCAGCACCGTCGTGTGGGATGGCGCGCGCACCCAGCTCGGTGCCGATGTTCCACCCGCCGGCGCGCGGCAGGTCACCGCGGCGATCCCGCTGCCGGCACAGCCGGGCGTGTACAGCCTCCAGCTCGCGCTCGTGAAGGAAGGCGTCGCCTGGCTCAACCCGAGCGCACCGTTCGCGATCCAGGCGACGCCCGCGTTCAACGCGACGTGGGGCGGCGTCGCCCTGCCGGCGCTGTTGAATGGCACGACCTACACGGTGAACGTGCCGGTCGCGAACAGCGGCGTCGTCGGCTGGAACGCGACCGGCGCCAACCTGATCGACCTCAGCTATCACTGGACCGACGCAGCCGGGACCGTCGCGGTGTGGGATGGCACGCGCACCGCGCTCAGCGCGGACGTCGCGCCCGGGGCCAGCACCACGGTCGCGGCCGCCATCAGCACGCCGAAGACACCGGGCGCATACGTCCTCACGATCGACCTCGTCCGCGAGGGCGTCGCGTGGTTCGGATCGCTCGGCGCGACGCCGCTCCGGATCAACGCCGGCGTGTCGACCGCGCTGTTCGCCGCGACGTACTCGCTGTCCGCGACCACGAGCGTCCTGCTCGCGGAGTCGCGCACCGTGGCGGTCACGGTCACCAACAACGGCAACGTCGCATGGAGTGCCGGCGGGCCGAATCCGGTGAACCTCGCATATCACGTGCTCGCGCCGAACGGGAACATCGTGCTCTGGGACGGCGCGCGCACGGGCATCGGGCCGGATCTGCTCCCGGGGCAGTCCCGGTCGATCAACGTCGGGTACACCGCGCCGTCCTCTATCGGCACATACATCCTCGCGATCGACACGGTGCGTGAAGGTGTTGCCTGGCTCTCGCAGATCGGTTCGCCCTACGCCACGACGCCGCTCGTCGTGACCAGCGGATTCAACGGTGGCTATGACCAGACGAACACGCCGGGCGTCGCCACCATCGGAGCGTCGCTCACGTTGAGCGTGCGCGTCTCCAACTACGGCGCGCGCGCCTGGCCCGCCGGCGGTCCGAACGCGGTGCACCTCAGCTATCACATCCTGAATAGCGGTGGCGGCACGGTGATCTGGGACGGCCAGCGCGGGTTGCTGCCCGCGGATCTCGCGGTCGGCCAGAGCGTGGTCGTGCAGGTGCCGGTGTCGCTGCCAAGCTTGCTCGGCAATTACCTGATCGCGTGGGATCTGGTGCAGGAAGGCGTCGCCTGGTTCAGCACGCTCGGCGTCGCGCGGCTCCAGGAGTCGATCAGCGTGCAGCCCGGAGTCACCTTCTATGGCAAGGGCTTCGGTCACGGCGTCGGCATGAGCCAGTACGGCGCGCAGGGCTGGGCGACCGGCGCTGCGGGTCCGCCGCTCACCGGCGAGCAGATCGTCGCGAAGTACTACCCGGGCACCCAGCTCACGGTCGTCGACAGCGCGACGAACGCGCGCGGACCGATGCGCGTGCTGCTGTCGGCGCCATCCTCCTCGGGGTCGGCGACGTGCGGCTCGCCCTACCTGCTGACCTGGCTCATCAACGTGCGCTCCGCAGGCGGCTTCCGGGTCCTCAACGAGGCGTTGGGCAACGCGGTGGTCGGCGTCGCGAGCGCGAACGTCACGTACCAGATCGCCGCGAACGGCGGAGGCGTCGCCGTGTATGACCAGTCCGCGAACCCGCCCGCGCTCAAGTACTCCGGTCCGGGACCGGTCACGCTCGTGCCGACCGACACGTCTCAGCCGATCACCGTGCAGGAGAAGGGCGAGTTCTTCCACGGCAAGCTGCAGTTCAAGAACGATGGCGGGGGCAACCTGCGCGTCGTGAACTTCGTCGGGTACGACGACTATGTGAAGGGCGTGATCCCGAAGGAGATGCCGGCCGGCTGGCACCCCGAGGCCTACAAGGCGCAGGCGCTCGCGGCGCGGAGCTATGGCTTTACGAGCTACACGCCGGCGCGTGACTACGACGTCCGCGATGACCAGAGCGATCAGTGCTACGGCGGCGCGACGGTCGAGACGACCGCGAGCATCGCGGCCGCGAACGCGACGGCCGGGAAGGTGATCACGTACAACGGTGCGGCGATCCGCGCGTACTTCTCGAGCTCGAGCGGCGGCTACACGGTGGGCGTCGGCTGCTGGAACCATGGCATCACGTGCGCGCCGAACGATCCCTGGCTCGTGCCCGTGGCGGACCCCGCCGACCTGCTCGTGCAGCTTCCGACCCCGAACAAGCACGCAAGCTGGACCGTGACGTTCTCGAGCGAGGCGATCCGCGGCGCGATCCTCAACTACCGCGGCGTCGACATCGGGACGCTCCTGTCGACCGACATCAGCAACCAGGCACCCGGCAACGTGGGGCACGTGGTCTCGATCAAGTTCGCCGGCACGAACGGTTCGGTCGAGGTGCCGGCCGACATCTTCCTGCGGACGTACCTCGGACTGAAGTCGACGATGGTCCGGCTCCAGCCGTTCTAGTCAAACCGGTATCGCGCCCAGCGCGATGCCCGGGATTGGACGGACCAGAAGTACTTGTGTCGGTAACGGGGGGTCGCCCCGCACGTTTTCCGTGTACACAGCCACCGATCTGCGGCAGAATGCACAGAGCGCGCGTGGGGACGGTGGCGAGGAAGAAAGAGGGGCACTCGCCGTTGCGCCGACGCCTGCGCCAGGTACTCCTGATCGCCGCGTTCTCGATCGCGCTGCTGCCCCATGGCCAGCTGCAGGCAGCTGCCGCGCCGGCCGCCTCGGGGCACACGGTCGCGCATGAGGTCGCGTTCGACCATCCGGCGCTGACCGGCGGCCTGGTCCAGCAGACCGATCGGGCCACCGCACTCGCCGACACCGGCAGCACTGGCGGCACCACCTTCTCCTACACCTCCGACACCATCGCGGCGGATCAGCTCTTCGATCGCGTCGCGATCCACTGGATCGCGCAGCGCGGCACAGACACCGGAATGAGCGTCGAGCTGCGGACCTCCGCTGACGGCGCGACCTGGAATGCCTGGGCGACGGTCGAGGACATCGACGATCTCTACGATCCCGGCCGCAACGAGCACTACAGCTCCATCCAGCTGGCGGTCTCGGGTGCGCGCTTCGCGCAGTACCGCGTCTCGAATACGAGCAGCGACCCGACCGCGCTCATCCGCGTCGGCGTCACATTCATGGACGTCACCGATCTCAATACCGGTCCGCTCGCGCGGCTGGCGAACGACCTCCGCGCCGCCGTCTCCGCGTTCGGCGAGAGCTACGCCGCCGCGGCGCCGGTCGGGCCGTCGAAGATCCTCACCCGGCAGGATTGGGGCGCTGACGAGTCGCTCATGAAGTGGCCGCCGGAATATAAGCGCGTGCAAAAGGCGATCGTCCATCACACCGCGGGCGATGACGGCGGATCGAACGTCGCCGCGACGATCCGGGCCATCTACTACTACCACGCGGTCACTCGTGGCTGGGGCGATATTGGCTACAACTACCTGGTCGACAAGTTCGGCAACATCTGGACCGGCCGCGCGGGCGGCGATCACGTCATCGGCGGCCACGCGTACGGCTGGAACAACGGCTCGATCGGCGTCGCCGCGATCGGGACCTACAGCTCGAGCGCGCCGCCTCCCGCTCTGACCGGAGCGATCTCGAACATCATCGCGCTGAAGTTCTCGCAGTTCGGCATCACGCCATACGGCGCCGACGTGTTCACGCATCAGGAGCAGCGCTCCGACGGCACGTGGGTCCCGGTCACCTCGAGCCCGCCGAATATCCAGGGTCACCGTGACTCGAACTACATCGTCGGCCAGAACGGCGGGCAGACCGAGTGCCCCGGTGGCGCGCTCTACGCGCAGCTCCCGAACATCCGCTCGGCCGCGCAGAGCGCGGTCCAGAACGGCTTCATCAACCTCGCGACGCTCGAGCCGAACCTCCCGAAGGCCGGTCTCGCGGGCGCCCTCGTGCCGGTCCAGGTCAGCGTGCTGAACCGCGGGGTCACGCCGATCCCGGCGGGCACCGCGGTCTCGTACAAGATCCTCACGGGCGGCACCGTGACCACCCCGCAGGGTGGGCAGGGCGCCATCGGAGCCGCGATCCCGCCCGGATCCATCGGCGTGGCGACCGTGCCGTTCACGGTGCCCGCGATCGGCAGCTACATGGTCCGCTGGGACCTGCAGTCCGGCGGCTCGTGGTGGAACTCGCTCTACAACGATCCGTACCGCGACATGGCCTTCCGCTCGGCCGAATGGAGCGCGGACTGGGTCACCGACACCGTGCCGAAGACGTGGTTCACCGGGCAGACCATCAACGTGAGCGTGACCGTCACCAATGACGGCGGCCGCCCGTGGCCGGCGACCGGCGTGAACCCGGTCATGCTCGGCTACCGCTGGATCGACGATGCCTCCGGGACCGTGACCGTGGGGAAGAACTTCGTGAACCTCGCGGCCGACGTCCAGTCCGGGCAGACGGTCACGCTCAATATCGCGGTCACCGCGCCGGTCGTCTCGTCGTCGGGCTACACGATGGAGCTCGACCTCTACAAGCAGAACGAATTCTGGTTCAAGGACCGCGGCATCCCGGCGGACCCGACACCGACCGGTGTGGGCGCCGACTACCGCGCGTCCTACCAGGTGGGTGCGATGCCGACGATCGGCATCGGCCAGACCGTGCTCGTCCCGGTCACCGTGAACAACGTCGGTCAGGGGATCTTCTCGACCACCAGCTCGACCCCGGTCGATCTCGGCTACCACTGGTACGACCAGGTCGGGAAGCTCGTGATCTGGGATGGGATGCGGACGAAGCTGCCCTCCGATCTGCAGCCCGGCCAGACCGTCACGCTCCAGGCCCAGGTGCAGTCGCCGCCCGACGGCGGCAGCTACCAGCTGCGGTTCGATCTCGCGCAGGAGGGCGTCGCCTGGTTCAGCTCAAAGGGCACGCCGACCGGCAACGTGAACGCGACCGTGTGCTGCGGCAAGACCTTCGGCGCGACCTATCAGCCACAGATCGCGACGCTCGGGGCATCCGGTACAGCTGCGACCGTCCCGATCACCGTCACGAACACCGGCAACTTCACCTGGGGCGCGGCGGGCGCGACTCCGGTGCACCTTGGGTACCACTGGACCGATGCGAACGGCGGCGTCGTCGTCTGGGACGGCTCGCGCTCGAGCCTCGCGGTCGACGTCGGGCCCGGCGGGTCGCAGACGCTGCAGGCATCGATCACGTTCCCGTCCGGCGCCGGCACGTACACGCTCCGGTGGGACCTCGTGCAGGAGGGCGTGTCGTGGTTCTCCGGGAAGAACGTGCCCACCTATGACCAGCGCGTGAACGTCGATCCATCCATCGCGCAGAGCTTCGCGGCGTCGATCAACGCCTCCGGCATCCCGGCCGCGCTCGCGACGCGCATGACCACCACCGTGGCGCTGCCGGTCACGAACGCCTCGTCCGCGGCCTGGGGCCCGAACGTGAACGTCAGCTACCACTGGTTCGACGCGAACGGCACCGTCGTGACCTGGGACGGCGCGCGCTCGAGCGTCGCCGGTGTCGGCCCGGGCCAGACCACCACCGCGATCGTTCGGATCGTCGGTCCGGCCCTGCCGGGCACGTACACGCTGCGCCTCGACATCGTGCAGGAGGGCGTCGCCTGGTTCTCCGGCAAGGGCGCCTCGTTCCCCGCGGTCACGGAGCGCGTCGTGGTTCCCGCGTTCGGCGCGGTCTATGGCGTGCCGCAGGCCACCGTCGGTCCGCGCGGCGCCGACATCAATGTGCCGGTCACGCTCACGAACGCCGGCTCGCTCACCTGGGATCCGGGCCAGAAGTTCGACCTCGCGTACCACGTCTTCACGACCGCGGGCAGCGTCGTCGCGTGGGATGGCGCGCGCACGCTGCTCCCGACATCCGTCGCCCCCGGTGCGAGCATCACGGTGAGCGCGCGCGTGATGGTGCCCGCCGCGCCTGGCGCGTACCTCCTGAAGTTCGACCTGGTGCAGGAGGGCGTGACCTGGTTCAGCGGCCAGGGCGTGCCCGCGGAGAGCATTAGCCTCACGGTGCAATGACCGCGCGCCGCGTCGCCGCTCTCGCTGTCGTCATTTTCGTGACCGGTCTCGCCCTCGGTCGTGCGTCCGCGCCCGACGCGGTCGCCGCACCGGCGGCCTGGACCGTTGCCGGCGCGCTGAGCGAGGCGCGCAACTACCCGCGCGTCGTGGCGCTGCCGACGGGCGAGCTCCTGGTCACCGGCGGGGTCGATCCCTCGTATCCGGACGTCGCGCGCGCGACGAGCGAGCTCTTCGATCTGGCTTCCGGGCGCAGCACGCTGCTCGCACCAGCGGGACCTGGCCGAGTGAATCACACCGCGACGCTCGCCTGGGGTGACCGCGTCGTCATCGCCGGCGGCACC
>JBBQHN010000021.1:0-20441 GCA_038324015.1 Candidatus Limnocylindria bacterium
CGGCATCTCATTCGGCATCGGCGCCGCCGAGATGCGTCTGGTGGATATGGCGAGCGCATACCAGGTCGTCGCCAACTACGGCAGGCGGATCGAGCCCACCTTCATCATGAAGATCGTCGACAGCACCGGGAAGGTGGTGAAAGACTTCACGAAGGTCGAGAGCAAGCAGGTCATCGACGAGCGCTACGCCTGGATCATGACCAACATCCTCAAGGACAACACCGACCCGGTGCACGGCTCCTTCGTCTTCGGTCCGTTCACGAGCATCGGCCGGCCGGCCGCCCTGAAGACCGGTACGACCGACAACCTCCAGGACGTCCTTGCGATCGGATACACGCCGACGCGCCTCACAGCCATCTGGATGGGCAACTCCGACAACAGTGAAATGTTCGGTATCAGCTCGGCGCTCGGTCCGGGCATTCTGTGGCGCGACTACATGAAGACCGTCACCGGTGGCCTTCCGCCTGACGACTTCAAGCGACCCGCCGGCATCGTTGACCGGGTCGTCTGCGTGAACCCCGCGCTCACCGGCGGCAACGGGTCGGGCCTGCTGCCCGGTCCGAACTGCCCGTCCAACTTCCGCTGGACCGAGCAGTACGTGCAGGGCACCGAGCCGACCAGCAACGACGCCGGCGTGTACCAGCCGGGCTGCTACAGGATCGCGGTCCCGTTCGCCGACTGGGCGGGCGACATCGCGAAATGGGCCGTCGCCGCGAACGGCGGCAGCTACAACTATGGCCGCTTCAGCTGGAACATCTGCGGCTACGCCGCGAAGCCGAGCGCGTCCCCGAGCGGCAGCCCGGGCGCTCCGTCGCCGACGCCGCCGGAGCCCGGCCAGAGCGGTCCGCCACTGCAAACGCCTCCGCCGAAGCCGACCCCGACGAAGAAGCCGTAGCCCGAACCTAAACTCGACCTGTGGTGACCAGGGGGGTGGAGCGCTCCTTCTACGCGCCCGTCGAGGGCGAGCTCCAAGAGCTACAGCGGCGTTTGCTCCAGGTGGGCAACGGTGGACATCCGACATTCGCGGCCGCGGTACAACATCTCTTTGGCTCGCCGGGAAAGCTCCTCCGTCCGACGCTCGTCTTCCTGTCGGCGCGATTCGGTCCATCCACCGATCGCGAGGTCGTGCTCAACCTCGCGCAGTCGCTCGAGCTCGTGCATACCGCCTCGCTCGTGCACGACGACATCGTCGATCAGGCCGAGCTCCGCAGGAACGTCGCGACGGTCAACGCGACGTGGGACGACGACGTGGCGATCATCGTCGGCGACTACCTCTTTGCGAAGGCCTACGCGCTCGCGGCCGTCCTGCCGAAGCCGGAGGTCATCGCGATCGTCGCGCAGACGGTCTTCGCGCTCTGCGACGGCGAGCTCAATGAAGTGACCGCGACCCGCGCGCTGCCCACCGAGCCCGCGTACTTCGAGCGGATCGAGCTCAAGACCGCATCGCTCTACGCGGCCTGCTGCCAGGGTGCGGCGCTCCTTGCCGACGCGGAGCCCGAGCACGTCGCCGCACTCGGCGCGTATGGCACGAGCCTCGGTCTCGCGTTCCAGATCACGGACGACGTCCTTGATGTCGCGGGCGACGAGGCCGACTTTGGCAAGGCGGTCGGCCGCGACCTCGCCGAAGGCATGCCGACGCTGCCGATGATCTACGCGGTCGACGAAGTGAACGATCCCAAGCTCGCAGCGCGCATCGTCGCGCCCGGTAAGTCGCCCGGTGAGGTGCGCGAGCTGCTGCGCATCATTCGCGCGTCCGGCGGCGTCGAGCGCGCACGGGAGAAGGCGCTGTCGTTCCACGATGACGCGCTTGCGGCTCTGGATGACCTTCCTGCGCAGCCGGAGCGCGATGCGCTCCGTGAGGTCGCGGACTTCGTGGTGAGCCGGGTCCGCTAGCTCGGAGTCTCTCCGGCCCGTCCGCCACGGCGGCGGCCGCCGCGCCGGCGACGGCGCCGCGGCGCACCAGCACCACCCGGTGCCGGGATCGGGGTCGGGCGTTCCGGCCGCGGGATCTCGTCCGAGCCGTACGAGCCGACGCCCCTGGTGTGCGCGGGCACGGGGTCGAACGTCACGCCGAGCTCTTCGGCCGTCAGCGTCTTGCGGGTGCCGTCATACATGCCAACGACGATCTCTTCCTTGGTCATCGACACGCCCTGGGTCTGGGCGCAGCCGCCGGTCCCGCACTGCCCGCTGACGCACGATGGGATGTGGAAGGTCTCACCCAGCTTCGGGAGCTTGCCCTTCACCTCCTGATACGTCTCGAGCTCGTAGATGAGGCAGCACTTGAGCCGGCCACACACGCCCGTGAGCTTGCTCTGGTTGAGCGGCAGATCCTGCTCCTTGGCCATGCGGATCGAGATGTTCGAGAACTTGTCGAGCCACGACGAGCAGCAGAGCTCGAGCCCGCACGTGCCGACCCCGGTCAGGACCTTCGTTTCATCGCGCGCGCCGAGGCGGCGCAGCTCGACGCGGGTCCCGAAGTGGGCAGCGAGCTCCGCGCTGTAGGCGGTGAGGTCCAGCGCCGTGGCCTCCGTCGAATAAAAGACGACGACGTTGCCGCCATCGAACTGCCAGTCGGTGCCGAGGATCTTGACACCGAGGCGGAGGCGGTGGGCGATCTCTTTCGCGGCCTCTGCGGAATCCGCCTCGCGACGCTTGTGCTTCGCGAGCTCGAACTTGTCGCTCGCCGTCGCCTTGCGCACGACGCGCCCGAGCGGCGGATCCACCTGCACGAGCGGCGAGTCGGTCGGAAGGATCTGCAGGCGCGCGGCGTCCTGGCCGAGCTCCGTCTCGACGATGACCCATTCATTGACCGCGACGTCGTCGGTCAGTGGCCCGGGCTCGAAGAAGTACATCCGGCCCGCTGTCTGGAAGCGCGCGCCGATCACGGTCCTGCTCATGCCGCCGCCCGCTCCACGTAGGGGAGCTTAAGCGCGAACAGCTCGAGCATCGCCCGTGCGTTCGCGTTCCAGGCGAGGTCCCGCCGAAGCTTCTCGATGAGGAGCGCTGCGTCGACCAGCTCGCGGCCCTTGGAGGCCGCGCCGATCCGCGCCGTTTGCGCCGCGCGATCGGGGCGCAGCGGGTCGACGCCTACCCCGTGTGCGGAGACCGCCGCGTCGCGGAGCAGCTCGGACCAGTTGTCGAAGCGCACGTCGATCGACGCCGCGCGCTTGCGCGGATCGCTCTCGTCCGCAAGGTCCGCCGCCCACTTGAAGCGGTCGGTGAGACCGCTCGAGACGAGCGTGAGGAGCTCCTGTTCGAGCGCTGTGCGGCTCGTGCGCTCCCCACCTTCGTCCGACGCCAGCCGGAACGCGAGGCCCGGACGGCCGCCGGCCGACGCCGCGATGCGGTCAGCGTCCTTGATCTTGCGTGCGGTGAGGCCCTCCGCGATCACCGCCGTCCGGACATACCGGAAGGTGAGCGGCTGGAGGCGCGACAGGATCGTCTCGCTCAGCACGGTCGCAGCCGGCGTGATCAGGAGCAACACCGCGTGCTTCGGTGGCTCCTCGAGCGTCTTGAGGAGCGCGTCCTGCCCGAACAGGTTGAGCTCGCCCGCGTCGTCGATGATGACAAGGCGCTTGCGGCCCTCGAGCGGGCGCAACGCGAGGTCCTGCTGCATCTCGGTGATCTGCTCGATCGCGATGTCCTTCTTGTCCACAGCGCGCTCGATGAGCTGTACGTCCGGGTGGACCCCACGCTCGATCTTGATGCACGAGAGGCAGCTGCCGCACCCGCCCGCGGGCTGCTTGGGGTCGAGGCAGTTGAGCGCCTGCGCGATGCGCAGGGCGACGGTCCGCTTGCCGATGGAGCGCGGCCCGAACAGACCGTACGCGTGCGCGGTCTCCCCGCGAGCGGCGCGCGCGCTCAGCTTCGCGAGCGTTGGGACTTGACCGATGACTCCCCGCATCCCGGTCATGCTAGCCGCGCGCGGCTTCGTAAGCCGCTTCGGTCAGCGCCGCGATGACCGGCCAGGTGAAGCGTTCACTGACCCGCGCGCGGCCGGAGGCGCCCATCGCGTTCGCGCGCGCGGGATCCGCGAGCAACGTGAGGATCGCGCCGGCGACCGCGCGCGGCTCGTTGGCCGCATGGAGGCCGTCGATCCCGTCGCGCACGACTTCGCGCAGTGGCGGGATGTCCCCAGCGATCACCGGCCGGCCGGCAGACCAGGCCTCGAGATACGTGTGCCCGAAGGTCTCGTGATCCGACGGCATCGCGAGCATCGTCGCGCACGCGTAGGCCTCGGCCTTGCGGGCCTCGCTGACGACGCCGGGCTCGGCCCACCGAGCGTCGGCGAGTGGCGCTGGCCCGAGGAACCGCCGCTGGCCGATCGCGACGAAGCGCGCCTCCGGACGGTCGCGCCAGACGAGCGGCGCGGCACCGCGAAGCGCGTCGTAGCCCTTGTAGCGCTCCTTCCTCCCGACGAAGAGGATCGTCGCCGGGTCGGGGGAACGGTCCGGGATGGGAGCGGACAGGATCGCGCCGACGCCGGTCACGACGGCGCGGCGCGCGCCGCGCTCGCGGTACCAACCGGCCTCCCACTCGGTGAGCCCGATGACCGCGTCGTCCCGCGCGTAGCGCGCCAGATCGGCCGCGCCGTCGCCGGAGAACGCCTGGCCGGGATGGACCAGCGGCGTCTCGACGAACGCCGCGCCGGCTCGGCGTGCCGCGGCCTCGTACGGCAAGACCCACTCGCGGGCGAGGCAGTGCACGACGTCCGCGCCGGCGACCGCGCTGCGAAGACGATCCGGCCGGATGAGCGAGACCGGCAGCAGGCCCTCGATGAGCGCGCCCGGCGACGAGATGAAGTGGAACGTGAGGCCATCCTCTTCGACGGTCACGTCCCCAGGCGGTGCGTCGTACACGCGCTGCGGGATCCCCGGCCGCCGGTGGGCCGGCCGCAAGCCGACGAGCGACACGTCGTGGCCGCGGTCGTGGAGAGCCGCCGCGAGCGCACGGGCCTGCGCCTCGGAGCCGCCGACGGTGGAAAGGAGCTTCTTCGCGATCACGACGCGCATGAGCCGAGCCTAAGCGGCGGTCGTGACCTTCTCGGTGTTGCACGCGATCGCGTACGCCGCTTCGACACGGTCGATCACCGCGTCCCAGTTCCAGCGCTCTTCGACCTTGCGCCGGCCGAGTGCACCCATCGCCGCCGCGGCGACCGGATCGTCGAGGAGACGCAGGATCGCGTGTGCGACCTCGGCCGGCCGCTGTCGGACGACGAAGCCATCGCGCTCGTCGTCGATCACGTCGCGAAGCGCGGGGATGTCACCGCCGATGACCGGCTTGCCGTGGAGCCAGGCCTCGAGGTAGCCGAGACCAAAGGTCTCGTGCCGCGAGGGCATCGCGAACAGCGAGCACGCCTCCAGCGCCGCATCCTTGTCCGCGGCGGATGCGTTCTCGAGATGGAGGATCCGCTCGTCGGCGTAGCGCTGGAAGTCGTCGAAGAATGTCGAGTAGAAGCCGGGAAGTCCGATGAACACGAAGCGTGTGTCGGGGTGCGTACGCCATACGGTCTCGGTCGCGTCGAGCAGCTGGATGTATCCCTTGTAGCGCTCCTTGCGCCCGATATAGAGAACGATCGGCGCGCCCGCCGGGATGCGGTGCCTCGCGCGGAAGCCGTCGGCGTCGCCATCGGCAGTCGCATTCGGACCCATGCCGGTCGTCACGACGCGATCAAGGTCGATGCCGTGCGATCCGTACCAGTCGCGCTCCCAATCGGTCATCGTCGTGATCGAGCTCGCGCGACGGTAGCGACCGAAGTCCGCGGCGGCGTCACCGCCGTGGAACTGGCCGGGGTGGGCAAGCGGCGTCAGTACGAGCGGGATCTTGAACTCCGCGGCGACGTCGATGCTGGAGTCGAGGTACTCGCGACCGACGTTGTGGATCAGGTCGCGATCCTCGGCGTACCGCTCGAGGAGATCCCCGCGCAGGAGATCGACGAGCGTCGTCGCGTCCGCGGCCATCCCCAAGATGCCGCCGCGCGGCTTCACCTGCACGACCTCGACCCCGCGGTCCATGAAGACACGGTGGTCGTCGTGCACGACCGGTCCGAAGGTGGCGCCGCGGTACGCGGCCTCCTCTTTCTCGGTGGGCCACGCGCACACGACGCGAACATCGTGGCCACGCGATGCGAGCCGAGTCGCGAATTGATAGGCGAGGCTCTCCGAGCCGCCGACGGGCGAGAAGCCGCGTTTGGTGAACAACAGGCGCATCGGTCGATCCTCTCGCATGTGTGGTGCCAGCTTGGCGGCTAGGACGCGGCCGCGGAATCTTCGACGCCGAGGAACTTGAACCACTGGCGCTCGCCGGCCCGGATGTAGCTTGAGAACAGGTAGCTCGGGGTCGACGGCGGCCGGAACGGCGGGCGAGCAAGCAGCATGCGCGACTCCTGCAGCGTGCGTCCGCCCTTCTTGTGGTTGCAGCCCTTGCATGCCGCCACAAGGTTCTCCCAGGTGTGCTGACCACCGCGATGACGCGGCACCACGTGGTCGAGGGTGAGGTCGTGGCCGCGCTTGCCGCAGTACTGGCAGGTGTGATCGTCGCGGACGAGCACTTCCTTACGGGTCATCTTCAGGACGGGCCGTGGGCGCTTGATGTGATAGGCAAGCCGGATCACCGAGGGGGTCACGATCGATCTTCGCTCGCTCGTGACGATGTGCCCGTTCTGCTCGATGACAACGGCCTTCTGCTTGTCCAGGAGCACCACCGCGCGGCGCACGTTGCACACGTTCAACGGCTGGTAGTCCAGGTTGAGCACGAGGACGTTCGCGTCGACCACGCCCATGTTCCGATTTTAGGGGCCTAGCGGTACGATTGGGTCTCCGATGACACAGAACGGGAACGGCCACCTCAAGGACACGGCGGGCACCGCCAGGGCGACCTGGACGGTCAAATCCGGCCTCGCCCAGATGCTCAAGGGCGGCGTGATCATGGACGTCGTCACCGTCGAGCACGCGAAGATCGCCGAAGAGTCGGGCGCTGTGGCGGTCATGGCCCTCGAGCGAGTCCCCTCCGACATCCGCAAGGAGGGCGGGGTCGCACGCATGAGCGACCCACAGCTCATCTCCGAGATCATGGGATCGGTCACCATCCCGGTGATGGCGAAGGCGCGGATCGGTCACTTCGTCGAGGCGCAGGTCCTTCAGGCCATCGGCGTCGACTACGTCGACGAGAGCGAGGTCCTCACCCCGGCCGACGAGCAGTTCCACATCGACAAGAAGAAGTTCGACGTCCCGTTCGTGTGCGGCGCGCGCGATCTCGGTGAGGCGCTCCGGCGCATCAACGAAGGTGCGGCGATGATCCGCAGCAAGGGCGAGGCTGGTACCGGCAATATCGTCGAGGCGGTCCGTCACATCCGTGCGATCCTCGGCGGCATCGAGGCGCTCGCCGGGCTCGACGAGTCGCAGCTGCGGGAGAAGGCCGGTGAGTACCGCGTCCCGATCGATCTCGTACGCGACGTGGCGAAGGCGAAGAAGCTCCCGGTCGTTCTGTTCTGCGCAGGTGGCATCGCGACGCCCGCGGATGCGGCGCTGATGATGCAGCTGGGTGCCGAGGGGAACTTCGTCGGCAGTGGCATCTTCAAGGCGTCTGACGATCCGAAGGATCAGCTCAAGCGCGCGAAGGCCATCGTCGAGGCGACGACGCATCCGCTGGATCCGAAGCTCATCGCCGATGTCTCTCGCGGTCTCGGGCAGGCGATGCGCGGCATCGCGCTTGAGGCGATCCCAGCGGGCGAACGTCTTGCCGTCCGCGGTTGGTGATCGCCTAGCTCGCACCGGCGTCCTCGGTCTCCAGGGAGACTTCCGCGAGCACCTCGACACCTTCGTACGCCTGGGCACGACAGCAGTCGACGTCCGCCGTCCCGATCAGCTCGACGAGATCGACGCGCTCGTGATCCCCGGTGGCGAGAGCACCACGATCGGGAAGCTCGCGGAGCACTACGGCTTCATCCCGAAGCTGCGCTCGCGTGTGGCCGAGGGCCTGGCGGTATGGGGCACCTGCGCTGGCGCGATCTTCATCGCGAAGGACGTGCCGGGGCATCCGCATCCGCTCGCCGGGCTCATGGATATCCGCGTACGGCGCAACGCGTTCGGACGGCAGCTCGATTCGTTCGAGGCGGACCTCGACGTGCCGGTGTTCGGCGGCGACCCGTTCCACGCGGTGTTCATTCGCGCTCCGCTCATCGAGTCGGTCGGCAGCGGCGTCGAGGTCCTCGCGACGCTTGAAAATGGGACCATCGTCGCCGCAAAGCAAGGCCGGCTCCTGGCCACGTCCTTCCATCCGGAGCTCACGCACGACGGGCGCTTCCACGAGTACTTCCTGACGCTCGGTCGCAGCTAACGTGCCGGTCCGGCCTGCGATGCCGACCGACGTGCCTCGGATCACCCGCTTCCTCACCTCGGCGAGCCGCACCCCGGACGCGATCGTCGCGTCCGTCCTGCCGCAGCCGCTCCTCGCGAGCGCCCTGGCCGGGTGGCGAACGCTGCTCCCGGGCACCTTCGGGTTACGCAACCGTCTGCGGCTCTACATCGAGGAATACCGCGACCGTTTGTGCGCGGTCGCGTTGATCTATAGCGGGAGGCGGCCCGAGTGGGTCATCCTCTCGCTCGCGGCCGTCCCCGATCCGGGTGGCGCCGAGGGCTCGTTCAAGCTCCTCGAGCACCTGTCGGTCTCGGCCGCGCAGCATGGGCAACTGCGCCTGTTCGGCGCGGTCAGCGATGCGGCCGACGGCTCATCGCGGGGCGGCACGGCCCGGGCGCGCGAGACGTTCTTCCAGGCGGGCTTCTACTCGTACACGCGCGAGACCTGGTACGCGGCGCCCCGAGCGCCTCTCCGCGCGCCGAGCCGCGATCTCGATGGCCGCTACGCGCTGCGGCGCGACGCACACGACCTCTTTCGGTTCTACGCCGCCACGACGCCGCACGCCGTGCAGCGCGCCGAGCAGCTGGACGTGGAGGATTTCGACATCGGCCGCCGCGCCGGCGCCTTCGACCCGCCATTCCTCATCAGTGGCAACCCGCTCGCGATGCGCAGATCGAGCGCGATGCTCGTCGGCACGGAGCCCCGGCTTCGGGCGTTCGGCGTCAGCTTCCGTGGCGTCGACGGCCACCCGCACGTGGTGAAGGTCCGGTCGATCGACGGCGACACCGATCTCGCGCGGGAGGTCGTGCGCGCGACGACCCTCGAGCTCCCGGGCGGCCAACCCCTGACGTCACCGGTGCGGTCGTACGAGGAGCACGTCGCCCGCGCCCTCACGACAGAAGGGTTCCGCGAGGTCGCGACGGCGATGCTCTTCGTGAAAGAGCTGGCCGTCCGTGTCGAGGAGCCGGCGCTGGCGCCCGTGGTGGTGCGGTAGGCCCGACCCGTCTGGACCGTCGTCTGACGAAGGAACACACAGGTTTGCTCTCGATATGCTTCCGTCCACGTAGTACCGTGGAATGACGACCGATAGAGACGACCTCGACGCGATCCTCGATTCCCTTCCACCCGACCTATGTCAGCGCGTCCGCGCGCTCGACCTCAACGGCATCCTCGAGATCGTCATGGATCTCGGCCGGACCCCGGAAGCCCGTTTCGCCGGCCGCGAGGAGGCGCTCTCACAGCGTGAGGTGACCGCGGAGGATCTCGCCTACGTCATCTCGCGCATTGGGCAGTTCGGCGGCGACAACCGCGCCGGCATCGAACGGACCCTGCACCGCATCAGTGCGCTGCGGAATCGCTCAGGAAAGGTCGTCGGCCTGACCCTCCGCGTGGGCCGCGCGATGTACGGGACGATGGAGATCATCCGCGACGTCGTCGAGGCGGGGAAGAGCATCCTGCTGCTCGGCAAGCCCGGCGTCGGCAAGACGACGCTGCTGCGCGAGGTCGCCCGCGTGCTCGCCGACGACCTCAAGAAGCGCGTCATCGTGGTGGACACGTCCAATGAGATCGCCGGCGACGGCGACATCCCGCACCCCGGTATCGGCCGCGCGCGGCGGATGCAGGTGGCGACTCCCGCGCTGCAGCACGCGGTGATGATCGAAGCCGTCGAGAACCACATGCCCGAGGTCATCGTCATCGACGAGATCGGCACCGAACAGGAAGCGCAGGCCGCCCGCACGATCGCCGAGCGCGGCGTGCAGCTCGTGGCGACCGCGCACGGCAATGCGCTCGAGAACCTCATGCTGAATCCGACCCTCTCCGACCTCATCGGTGGCATCCAGACCGTGACGCTCGGCGACGAGGAGGCCCGGCGCCGCGGCACGCAGAAGTCGGTGCTCGAGCGCAAGGCGCCACCGACGTTCCAGGTGCTTGTCGAGATCCAGGCCTACCAGAAGGTCGCGATCTATCTGGATGTCGCGCACACCGTCGATGCGATCCTGCTCGGCAACCCGGTCTCGCCGGAGCTGCGCGAGCGCGACGTCACTGGCGACGTGAAGGTCTCGAGCGGCAAGGCGACGCGCGACGCGGCAGAGGCCGTGGAGCGCCGGAGCACGCCCCGGACCCCGCCGCCCGGCGCCAACATCAGGGAGATCGTGAAGGTGTACCCGTTCGGCATCTCGTGGTCTCGCCTCGAGGACGCCGCGCGCGGGCTGAATCTGCCGGTCGCGATCGTCCGTGAGCCCGAGGAAGCCGACGTCGTCATCACGCTCAAGAACTACTACCGGCGCAAGACCCCGCGGCTCCGCAACGCCGAGTCGAGCGGTGTCCCGATCTACGTGGCTCGCAGCAACTCGTCGTCGCAGATCGCGGGCGCGCTCACGAGCGTCTTCGAGCTGCGGCGCGGGCCCGAAGAGGATGCGCTCGACGAGGCGCGTCAGGCGATCGAGGCCGTCAACGAGGGATCACGCGACGAGGTCGAGCTCGAGCCGCAGAACGCGTATGTCCGCAAGATGCAGCACGAGCTCATCGAGCGCTCGAACCTGTCATCGCGTAGCGCGGGCCACGAGCCGAACCGGCGCGTCCAGATCTATAAGTGATCGGCCTCTTCCTCTCGTTCGAGGGCGGAGAAGCGTCAGGGAAATCGGTCCAGGCGAAGCGGCTCTGCGACCGGCTCATCGCCGACGGTCACCAGGTCGTGTCGGTCCGCGAGCCCGGCAGCACCCCGGTGGGCGAGCGCGTACGCGACATCGTGCTGCACGCGCAGGAGATCCCACTCGGTGCGAATGCCCAGGCGCTCCTCTACAGCACCGCGCGGGCGCAGCTCGTGCGCGATGTCATCCGGCCGGCGCTCACCGAGGGCAAGATCGTGATCGTCGATCGTTTCTACGATTCGACGCTCGCGTACCAGGGCTACGGCCACGGCGCTGATCTCGCGCAGCTGCGCGCGGTGACGGACTTCGCCGTGAGCGACACGCGGCCCACGCGGACCTTCTTATTGGATCTTCCGGTCGAGATCGCTGAAAAGCGCGCGACCGGCCGGAAACCGGGCCGCGCCTGGGACCGCTTCGAGTCGGAGGCGCGGGCGTTCCACGAGCGGGTGCGCGAGGGTTACCTGCGGCTGGCCGCCGCCGAGCCGCAGCGGTTCGCCGTCCTCAAGGCCGATCGCGACGTCGACGCCGTCGCCGCGGACATCTGGCGCGAGGTCGAGCGGCTCGTGCCCGCCGGTACACTCACGCCGCCATGAAGCTGGTCATCGCGATCGTGCATTCCGAGGACGCCGGCGCGCTCGTCGATGCCTTGACGGACAAGGAGTACCGCGTCACGCGACTCCAATCCACCGGCGGATTCCTGAAGCAGAGCAACGCGTCGGTGCTGGTCGGCGTCGAGGAGGCCCAGGTCGACGATGTGCTGGGCGTGGTCCGTGAGACCTGTCATGCCCGGCAGCAGTTCATCAACCCGATGCCGCCGATCATGGAACCGGGCGAGTTCTACATGCCGTATCCGGTCGAGGTCTCCTTTGGCGGGGCGACCGTGTTCGTGCTCGATGTCGCACGGTATGAGCGCATTTAGGCCTTAAGCCCGGACCCTTCCCCGCCGATCTATCAGGTGACGCTTGGGGAAGGGAGACCTGCAGCATGCGTGGCGCCTATGGCATCGCCCTCGCCATCCTCCTGGCCATCGCCTCCCTCGTCGTGACCGCCGGTACGGTCGCGGCCGAGACGTCCTGGACCTAGTCAACCCCTAAGCCCTGCCAGCGCCCAAGAGCCCGGGTCGCCCAGACCCGGCTCTTGGGCAAGCCACGTCTGACGGTCCGTCATTTCGGACCGTTTTCGGGCTTCTGTCCGGTATCAGGTCGCCGGACCCCCTTAAGAGAGCCCCTTGCGCCGCCGAGGTACAGGGTGAAGCTCGGCGAATGGAGGGACTTAGATATGCGTCGGATGATTGCGGCCGTTGCCACGCTCGCTGCGCTCGTATTGGGCGGAGGCGCGGGCATCTCAGGCATTTAACTAAGAACTAGTCGTCTCTAGAGGCGCATGAAAGCGCGCGAGGGGGAGCCGGAAGGCTCCCTTTTCGTATTTAGCCGGATCTCCGAGTCAATCTGGTGTCCTCGCGTATTCTCGCTCGGTGTTCAACCCCCTTGGCGTGCCTCCCAAGGTGCGCTGGCTTGTCTATTTGGTGATCGCGGCGGCCGCTGGAATCGTCGTATACGCCTCGGTCTCTACCTCCGTGCCGATCGACCTCGGTCGAATTTTCTTTTGGGGGGCCATCACATTCGCGCTCGCAGCTCTGCCGGTTCGACTTCCAGGCGGGATCGTGGCTCACACAACCACGGCCCCACTCATTGCGGCTGTATTCGATAGCGGCCTCGCTAATCCGATCGCGATCGCATGGATCGCCCTCCTAGGCACTGTCGAGATTCGCGACCTCCGCCGACAGATACCGATATGGGGCACCTTGTACAACCGGAGCGACTACGTTCTCTCGACGTTCGCTGCTTGGCTCGCCGTCCGCCTGACGGAGGGTGCGGTTCGCCCGGATGATCCTCTGGGCATCGTCGCGCAGATCGGTCTCGCGGGCATCGCCTTCAGCTTCGTAAACATGCTTCTTGGTGTCAGCTTGGCAAGCCTTCGCACAAATACGCCGTTCGCGCGCATTTGGGCGTTGAGTGTCAGCAACGTTCTTACTGGTCTCGTCGCGCTTGTTCCGCTCGGTTGGCTTATGGCAGAGATCGGCGTCAAGGTCGGCCTGTGGGCTGCGTTCTTCTTTATGGTCCCGCTCTATCTTGCGCGTTACTCATTCAGCAAGTACGCAGAGACACGCGAGCTGTTCTTCGGCACCGTAAGCGCACTTTCCCAGGCGATCGACGCTAAGGACGGATTCACCCGCGGCCATGCCGACCGGGTGTCGCGCATCGCCGGAGCCGTCGCTCGAGAAATGAGCCTGCCCGAGAAGCAGATCGAAGAGATCGAGCTTGCCGGCCTACTCCACGACATCGGCAAGATTGGGGTCGAGGACCGCATCCTCATGAAACCGCTACGTCTCGATCCTGACGAGCAAGAGCTCATGCGCCGTCACCCGATCTATGGAGCATCGATCCTCGAGCCGTCGGCGGCCCTGCGGCCCTTGGTGCAGATGGTGCTGCACCATCATGAGAACTTTGACGGTACCGGATACCCGGAAGGCCTCAAGGGAACTGAGATTCCACTCGGCTCGCGGATCATCATCGTCGCCGACGCGTACGAAGCAATGACATCCGATCGTATCTATCGCAAATCCATCGGTCACGAGAGGGCGATGGAGCAGTTGAACAAGTACAAGGGGACCCAGTTCGATCCGAGCATCGTGCGGTCGATCGAAGCGCTACTCCAGAAGCGCGGCCCTCAGGCGTTCGAGGTGAGCGACCTCCCGCCGATCAACTACGAGACGCTCGCCGAGCTCCGTCGCCGGTTGGCGCGTGATCCGATCGCCCGCGACGCCCATGCTGGCTAGCGGCGTAATAGCAGGGATCGCAGCCGGAATCGCCTTTGGTGGCGATTGGCGCAGGCTTGGCACGTTCTCGCTCCGGTTCTGGCCCTTGCTCGGAGTCGCAATCGCGATCAGGGCGCTCGCGACCGTGACGCCCGCCGCTCCGCTGAGTGTCTACCTGGCTTCGCTCTTTGGGATCGCCATCGTGGCTGCGCTCAATTGGCGTATCCCAGGTGCGGTCCTGATCGCCACGGGGACGGCTATGAACATCTTGGTCGTGGCGCTCAATTCAGGAATGCCATACGACGCGGCCACCGTGTTGGCTGTTGGCGCACCACTTCCGACAGACAGCCTGCACGCGTTGATGGGTCCCGCTACGAAACTCCCGTTCCTCGGCGACATCGTGCCCGTGGGAATCGTCCGATCGGTCTATAGCGTCGGAGACTTCCTGCTCGCGCTGGGTGGTTTCCTGATCCCGTTCATCTGGCTTCAGTCTCCCGTCGAAGGTGCGGTCGCGAAGCGAGACGTCCGCTCACCGAACTTCGCGTTCTTCTGGCTCGCGCAGGTGATCAGCAGATTCGGAGATCCGATCACGCTGGTGGGCTTGACCTATGTCACCTACCGGCAGACGCACTCCGCCCTTCTGACGGCCATCGCCGTGTTGATCGCGACCATCCCCAACGCGGTGTTCGGATTCTTCGGTGGCGCGGTGGCGGACGCCATGGGTCACCGGCGCGCGATGTTGTGGTGCGATGTCGTCAGAGCCGGACTTATCGCGACCATCCCAGTCCTTCTCGCGGTCAACGCGCCCCTCGGTGCCGTGTTCCTCGTCGTATTGATCGCCGGGATGTGTGGTGCCGTCTTCGGTCCTGCACGGATCGCGATCATCCCGGCCCTCGTTGCGCCGGATCGTTTGGCCTCCGGCAATGCACTTGTCGCCGCGTCCGACCGCGCAGTCGAGATCGGAGGCGCGCTCGCCGGCGGCGTCCTCGTGGCCACCGCCGGTGAGAACGCCTTCTTTGTGGATGCGGCGACCTTCGCCATTTCGGCGATCTTGCTCCTTCGTGTCTCGATCGTTGAGGTATCGCACGGACTGACTCTGTCGGGGCTGCTCGACGATGCTCGGGAAGGCCTCGTGTTTCTGAGACGGTCAGCCGTTCTGTGGTCGAACACCCTCGTATCCCTTGCGGCGCAGGTTTCGAACCCAGTGATCAACGGCTTGACCCCGGCCTTCCTTGTCGCACGCTTCGCAGACGGCGACGTGCAGATCGGAGCTGTCGAGTACGGCGCTGCTGAGGCCGCGATCGCGTTCGGGGCGGTGGTAGCGAGCGTTGCGCTGCCCGCCTACTTAGCCCGGGTTCGAAAAGGCCGGCTTCTGGTCATCGGCTTTGCCGCGACGGGACTCGTCATCCTCCTGATCGCCTTGGCCCCATCCTTCCCCATAGCGCTCGTTCTGTTCGCCCTCCTCGGCGTCACGAACATCGTTTACTACGTCCCGACCGTCACGATCCTTCAAGAAGGCACACCGCCAGACATGCGAGCTCGAGTCTTTGGCGCGCGTATCGCGATCACGAATCTGAGTTGGCTGCCCATCATCGTGGTGAGCGGAGTCCTCGCCGACATCGTTGGGGCCGCGCAATTGATCGCAGTCGCTGGTCTGATCACTCTGGGGACTGCCCTCGTCACCGCGCGCTTCGTCCCGTCCGTCAGCGATGTGCCCTGACCGGAAGGCGGTCAGTTTCCGGTTCAGCTTGCTTCCTTGTCCACCCAACTTGACAACATGTACGCTATGCGGGACAACATTCGCCGAACCGGGGAGCAAGGGGGCATTCCGAGCCTCCATTACCGGAGTTTGCGGGAAGGAACCGTACAGAACAGTGGCTCAGAAGACGATCTTGGTCGCGGACGACGATGCATCCATCCGGTCGCTGCTGAAGCAGCTGCTCGCGGACGAGGGCTTCGCGGTGATCGAAGCCTCCACCGGCGTCGAAGTGGTCGAGAAGGTCAAGGAATCGAGCCCTGACCTGGTGATCATGGACGTCCGCATGCCGGAGCTTGACGGCATCGAGGCGCTCTCCCGCGTCAAGGCGACGAACCCAAAGACGGCGGTCCTGATCATGACGGCCTTTGGCAGCTCGAACGCGGCGATCCGCGCCATGGAGCTCGGGGCCTTCGACTACATCACGAAGCCCTTCGAGCTCGACAAGATCTCGCACACGGTCAAGCGGGTGCTGGATTACCAGGACCTCACGCAAGAGGTCGAGGTCCTCCGCGACGAGATCAGCACGCTGGTCCAGACGGAGCGCATCGTCGGCAACTCGCCCGCGATGCAGGAGGTCTACAAGACCATCGGCAAGGTCGCGAAGGCCGATGCGACCGTCCTCATCACGGGCGAGAGCGGCACCGGCAAGGAACTCGTCGCCGAGGCGCTCCACTTCAACTCGAACCGTCGGTCTGGGCCCCTCGTGAAGGTCTCGTGCGCCGCGCTTCCGGAGACGCTCCTCGAGGCCGAGCTCTTCGGTCACGAGAAAGGTTCGTTCACCGGCGCGATGACGCAGCGCCGCGGTCGATTCGAGATGGCCGACAAGGGAACGATCTTCCTCGACGAGATCGGCGAGATGACCGTTGCCACGCAGACGAAGCTCTTGCGCGTCCTGCAGGAGCGCAAGCTCGAGCGCATCGGCTCGAGCCTGCCCATCAAGGTCGACATCCGCATCGTCTGCGCGACGAACAAGGATCTGCAGAAGAGCGTCGAGCAGCAGAAGTTCCGCGACGACCTTTATTACCGGCTGAACGTCATCAACATCCACATGCCGCCGCTCCGCGATCGCAAGGAGGACATCCCGTCCCTCGTGGAGCATTTCCTCGCAAAGCACCGCTACAGCGCGACAGCGCAGCCGGCCGCGATCAGCGAAGAGGCCATCCGGCGCCTCATCGAGTACAACTGGCCGGGTAACGTCCGCGAACTTGAGAACGTCATCGAGCGCGCGGTCGTCCTCTCGCGCGGTCAGATCATCACCAGCCGCGAGCTCCCGTTCGGCGAGCACGAGGCCGGTGACGGCGAAGACGGCGACGGCGGCGAAGAGCTCAAGGGCGACAGCTCGTTCTTCAAGAAGTCTGTCGCGCAGTTCGAGAAGGACCTGATCATGAAGGCCCTCCGCGACTCCAACGGCAACCGCTCGAAGGCGGCCGAGATGCTCGGCATCTACCGGCGGCTCCTCTACGCCAAGATCAAGGAGTACGGCCTTGAGGGCTACCCGCCAAAGGGCCGCTAAGCCGGCGCCTGTCGTCGTCCGTTTGCACGAGGCGACGGGATCTGCGCGGACCGGCTGGGACGCCGCATTGAGGGCAGCGGTCAAACTGGCGCGCGCCGAGGTCGACGACCCGGTCGCGGTCGAGATCGCCCGGCAGTGGGCCGACCTCGGGCCGAAGGGCATCACGACGTACCACGTCAACGTGAAAGTGGCCTACCGCCAGGCGCTGGCAGCGCCGAAACGCGAGAAGAGGACGAAAGCCAGCTAACTGCCCTGGTCGTGGTCCGGTATCGACCACCTGTCCTAGTTATTGACATGCTGAGAGCCCCCAAGCACACTCGTCGCCTCCCGCGACCGGCCGAGCCCGAGCGGGAAAAGGGGGAGCGCAGGTGGCGGACCGCGACGCGCAGGACATCCTCGCGCAGGTGCTCATCGCGAACGACGGCGAGGTCATCCAGCGGCTCCGGCTGTCCGCTGCGGAGGCCGCCCGGGTCTGCAATGTGACCCCCCGACAGCTCATCTACTGGACCAAGAAGGGCCTCGTGAAGCCGTCCACCAACGACGACCACGACTACGACGTCTTCGCCATGGAGAAGGTCATCCGGATCCGTCAGGCCCTCGAGAAGGGCTACTCGCTGGAGAAGGCCGCCCAGGTGGTGGCCCGCGATCTCGGCGCGCTGCAGGCCGAGGTGAAGCGCCTCGAGGGCCTGGCCAATGAGGACCTCGAGGACGAGCTCAAGCGCCGGCTCGAGAAGGTCGAGGAGCGCGTCGCGCAGCTGCGGCGCACGCTCCCGGCGTCGCTCACGATCTCCCGGCTCCGCCGCGCGGTCGCGCTCCTCGCGCGCCTCGAGGCTGAGGGCACGCTCCAGAACGCGAGCGCGAACGGCGATGTCGCGAAGGCGCTCGCACTCCGGCTCGGACGGGCCGTCGACGAGCTCGAGCTCCTCCTCCGCGAGGTCCAGCCGGCCGGCGCCTAACGTTCTGGGCGTGACGTCGCGCGATCCCCGCACCATCGCCGCTGTGGCGGCCGGCAAGGTCGCACGCCTCACCTTGCAGCGGCTCGGCCGTGGGGCGACGGCGCTCCCCGGCATCGTCACGCTGAACCTCGCGCCGAACGCGATCGCGTCGCTCAGCGCGACGCTCTCGCACGGCACGGTGTGCGTCTCTGGCACGAACGGGAAGACGACGACGACGCGCATGCTGAGCGACATCGTCCGTGCCGCTGGCTGGGCGCCGGTCCACAACCGGTCGGGCTCCAACCTCGATCGCGGCATCGCGGCCGCGCTCCTCGCCGACGCGACCTGGGGGGGCGAGCTGCGCGGCGACATCGGCGTGTTCGAGATCGACGAGGCCTCGGTGCCGCGCGTCCTCGCGCGCCTCACCCCACGCGTGTTCATGGTCACGAACCTCTTCCGCGACCAGCTCGACCGCTACTTCGAGATCGACGCGCTGGCGCGGCGCATCGCGGAGGCCATCGCGCGGCTGCCAGACTCGACGACGCTCATCCTCAACGCGGACGACCCGATCGTCGCATACCTCGGAGACGCGCACCGCGGACCGGTCCTGTACTTCGGCGTCGACGATGCGTCGGTCGGCGGGACCGTCCAGCAGGACATCAGTGACGCGACCCGCTGCCCGCGCTGCAAGCAGCCGCTCCACTACACCCGCGTGATCCTCGCGCATGTCGGCGACTGGCGCTGCGATCACTGCGGGCTGGAGCGCCCGCGCCGCGATCTCGCCGCCGCGAGCGTTCGGCTCGGCGCGAACGCGAGCGAGATCACGCTCGGTGGCACGGTGGCGAGCGCCATCGATGACGTCGTCGTGCCGCTGCCCGGCTTGTACAACGCGTACAACGCGCTCGCTGCGCTCGCCGCGGCGCGCGCCCTGGACATCTCACTGCCGACGGCGGCGCGCGCGCTCAAGGGGTTCAAGCCGGCATTCGGACGGCTCGAGATCGTTGAGGCTGAGGGCCGGCGGCTGCGGCTGATGCTCGTGAAGAATCCGGCGGGCTTCAACGCTGCGATCGGCGCGCTCCTCGAGACGGACCGCCGGCCGCGGATCCTCGGCGCGCTCAACGACCGCGATGCCGACTCGCGCGACGTCTCCTGGATCTGGGACGCGGACTTCGAGGCGCTCGCGCCGCGCATCGAGCACGCCACGATCACCGGCCTTCGCGCACGCGACCTCGCGCTCCGTCTCAAATACGCCGGAGTGCCGCACGACCACGTCGCGGTCGTGGCTGGCTGGATCCCGGCGATCCGTGCGGCGATCGACGCGACGCCGGTGGGGGATGAGCTGGTGGTCATCGCGACGTATACCGCGATGCTGTCGATCCGGGATGCGCTCGCGAAGCTCGGATACGTCGGGCAGTTCTGGGAAGATTGAGGGCGATGGATCTCCGCATCGGTCACCTCTACCCCGACCTCATGTCGATCTACGGCGACCGCGGCAACGTGATCGCGCTCACGCAGCGCGCGAAGTGGCGCGGCATCGACGTGGAAACGCGGGCCTTCACCGCGGGCCAGTCGCGCTTCGAACCAGACTGGGCGGACGTGTACTTCTTCGGCGGCGGGCAGGATCAGGGTCAGGACATCGTCGGCGCGGACCTTGCCGGACCGAACGGCGACATGCTCCGCCGGTCGATCGCGGGCGGCGCCGCCGTGTTCTCGGTGTGCGGCGGCTACCAGCTCCTCGGAACGGAGTGCGTGCCCGAGGTCGGCGATCCGATCCCGGGTCTGGGCGTCCTCGACGTGACAACGCGTGCCGGCAAGGTGCGCTTCGTCGGCAACCTGCTGTGTGAGACCGCTGACGGCAGGCGGCTCGTCGGCTTCGAGAATCACTCCGGCCACACGTACCTCGGGACCGGGGCCAAGCCGCTGGGCCGCGTGCTCGCGGGGCATGGCAACAACGGGACCGACAAGACCGAGGGCGCGGTGCAGGGCAAGCTGATCGGCTGTTACCTCCACGGGTCGGTGTTGCCCAAGAACCCCTGGCTCGCGGATCAGCTCATCTCGTGGGGCCTCGCGCGCCGCCACGGCGACGTCGAGCTCGCACCGCTCGACGACACCGACGAGTACGCCGCGCAGGCGCAGGCCGCGGAGGTCGCAAGGACCCGCACCTAGCCGGTACCTGCGTACCGGTCGTACGTCCCATCTACGCGCGATCCCCAGAGGTGTTCCATCGCATTCGTGCTGCGCTCGCTCCGCGCCGTGAATGCGGCGCTCTCGTTCGGGATCTGCCTCGCTGCTGTCCTTGGACCAGGAGCGATCGCCGCCGCCGGGGACGACGGTCCGCCGCGCCCCCCGCGCGCGGATCGTCCGACCCGTACCGTCCTTCGACCGACCGAGGTGCCCGAGCTCGCGC
>JBBQHN010000022.1:0-20115 GCA_038324015.1 Candidatus Limnocylindria bacterium
TCTGCAGCAGCTGGCCGCCGTAGGTCACCAGGCAGACCGAGCCGGCCTTCCAGCCGGTCTCTTCGGGGGTCAGCTTGGCGGCCTCGGTGAAGGTGATCTTCTGGGCACCCAGCTCACCGGAGACGTAGTCGGTCGCGAAGCTGGCCTGGCTGCCGATCGCCAGCCCAAGGCCGGCGAGCACGATGGCGAGCAGCAGGCCCCCGCCTGCCAGGATGAGGTCGAGTGTCCGGCGTTTCATGTCGTCATTTCTCCGATCGCGTTCTGTTGTCAGGCTGAGTCCAACAGTGCGCTCGGCGTCGTGTTTGAAACAGGTCCGAACGGCCCTAAACCGGCCGCCAATTGGCCCGTCCGGACCGGGACGAATGGCGTCCTTCTGCACGCACAAGAGGAGCGGATCTCTCCGCTCCTCTTGATGCAAAGGAAATGACGCGCGTCGTTAGAGGTTGAGGGGTGACTCGACAGGCTTCATCGAAGGGACCTTGAGCGTCACGCCCTTCCACGGGGTCCCGACGACCGGGAGCAGGATCCGGTCGAGGCCGATGAATCCGGCCGTCTTCCAGGCGAGGACCAGCAGGAAGCCCAGGAGCAGCAGCACGGGGTTGGAACTGGTGCTGCCGGCGAGCAGGAAGTTGAGGTTCATGAACGCACCGCCGACCGCGGCGATGCCGACGAACGCACCGAAGATCAGGCCGAGGCCGACAGCCGTCTCGCCGAAGGCGATGAGCTTGCCGAACAGGCCCTCCCAGTGGTTGTCGATCATGAACTGGATGTAGCCGCGGTACCAGTCGTAGCCGATGAGCGGCTTCGCCGGCGCGGCCGGGACGGCGGCGATCCGCTGCCAGAACCCGTAGATGCCGGCACCGTCGAGGATGTAGTTCGTCTTGGCTCCGATGTCGGTGATCTTGTGCCAGCCGGCGTCGAGCCAGCTGAAGCCGACATAGATCCGGACGAGGAACCACAGCGGCGCCAAGCGCGTATCCGAGAACAGGAAGCGCGCAAGCGGCGGGTCCGCGACCACGGTGTTGCTGTAGATGATCGGTGTCTTCATGTCGGTCGAACTCCTTTCTCGCACGTTGCTAGGCCATTGCTGGCGGCACGAATGAGCGGCGACTGCCGAAGTACGAGAAGAACGTGATGCCGGCGGCGAACGCGACGCCCGGGATGATCAGGAAGCCGTCGATCGACGGGCCCCAGTTGGTGATGGTCGAGAAGACGCTGCTACCGGGGAAGCTGTTGCTGGCGAAGGTCGCCCCGAAGACAGCGGTCACGGCCACGATCAGGAAGTCATACCGGGACTTCCTGGCTCCGAACAGCTGCACAGCGATGCCGAGTGCGAACGAGACGAGAACGATGCCGATGAGCGCTCCGAGTCCCATGTTCAGTCCGTCCTTTCAGGCTTGCGCCCCTGACAATGCGCCGCCGGCGGGTGCCGGACGAGGGTCCTTTGGACCGATCTATGAGCGACGTTCGTCACCACTTGGTGGGCTGACCGGCGGTTAGCTGATGAGCCGCGCGAGACCGAACGCCGCGGCGGCAGCCAGCCCGCCGATGAGGACCGACTGCAGAGCGCTGCGGATCGGCGCGCCGCCGCTGAATCGGGCCTTCGCGTACCCGAAGACGAGCAGCGCGAGCAGGGTGCTGATCACCGACACGACCAGCGCGGTCTGTGCGTGCGGCAGCAGCATGTAGGGAACCAGCGGAGCGAGCCCGCCGACCGCGTAGGAGGCACCGATGGTGAGGGCGCTTCGCGGCCCGCGGCGTGCATCTGGTCTTTCGAGACCGAGCTCGAACCGCATCATGAAGTCGACCCACGTGCGCGGCTTGCGTCGGAGCGCCTGGGCCACCGCCCGCGCCTGCGTCGGGATGAGGCCATAGGAGATGAGGACCTCCTCGACCTCATGCTGCTCGGTGTCGGGCAGCGAGCGGATCTCGTGCCGTTCGCGGACGAGCTCCGCTGCATAGTGCTCTGCCTCGCTCTGCGCAGCGAGGTAGCCACCGAGCCCCATGGCGATCGAACCAGCTGCGATCTCGGCGAGGCCGGCGGTCACGACGATGCTCGAGGATGCGATCGCGCCCGACAGGCCGGCGGCGAGCGCGAAGGGGACGGTGAGGCCGTCCGACATCCCGATGACGACGTCCCTCACGATGGCGTTGCCGGTGAAGTGACGTTCGACGTGTGGAGCGAGTGTGGTCATGGGATGGGCACCAATTGATTGATGACGCGGCGCACGCCACGTGTCCGCGAAGCGAGAGCTTCAGCCGCGGTACGAAGCGCCGCCGATCCAATGCTTCCCCGCAGCGTCGCGATGCCAGTCCGAACGCTGACCTCGACATCGATACCACGCGGGAGGCCCCCGATGATGCAGCTCTCGATCTCGCGCTGGAGCACGAGGTCGCTCGGTGCCTCGACAGCCTCGATCTGGTTGCTGACCGAGACAACGCCCGGCACGGACGCCGCGGTGGTCTCGGCCCAGCCGCGCTGATCCCACCGGTCGACGGTCCCTCGCAACGTCACCGTGCCGTGACGTACGACGCAGTCGATCTCGTCCGCGTTGAGCAGCAGGTTCCACCCGAGCGCACGTCGCACCCCATGAGCGAGCTCGCTATCCGTGCGCGCGTGGCCGGACTCGGCGATCGTGACTTCGTTCGCGATGTCCATCACTCCGGGCGCGCGCAACGCCGCAGCGGTCGCGGCCTCGATCTTCGCGACGCACGACACGACGCCGGTCAGGGTCACGACGCCGTCGTTGACCTCGACGCCGACCTCCGCTGGCTTCAGGCGACCGTCCTGGTTGAGCTCCCGGAGCACCTCATGCTGGAGCTGTTCGTCGGACCGGCCAGCGATCGTCGTCATGCGAACACCGTGCTGGGGAGCGCCGGCCGCGGCTGACTGTCACGGCTCAGCAGGGCCCACCCGCGCGCGATGAGCACCGAGCAGGTGGCCTCGAACAGGACCTGGCGGGCAACGCTGCCGGCGAACAGGCGGGCCAGTCCGGTCTGGCCACGCGAGCCGATCACGATGAGGTCCGCGTCGAACTCGCGGGCGGTCGTCAGGATCTCGCCCGCGGCAACGCCGGTCGGTGCCGTCGTCAGCACCGGACGCCCGGATCGTGCGAGCGCGCGGCCGCGCTCGGCAAGCGTGAGTCGCGCTCTGGCGCGCTCGTCGTTGAGGCGTTCGATGTACTCGTCGTCTCCGCCAGAGTGCGGCCAGGTGCCCGAGGCGAGCGGCTGGCGCAGATCGATGACGCTCACGACCTCGAGGGCGCTCTGGCCAAAGATCGGCCACTCCTGGACGAGCGCGGCAGCAGCAGCTGCGCCTGGCGAACCGTCATCCGCAAGCACGATCCGTTCCGTTGTGGCTTCGCGGGCGACGAGCACGGGGCACGGCGCCCGATCGATCACGGCGGCCGACACCGAGCCGAGCAGGGCTGAGGCGACGCGCCCATGTCCTCGCGTTCCGACCACGATGAGGTCGGCTTCGATCGCTCGCGCGCACTCCACGATCGCGCTCGCGGGATGCCCGATCACGCAACGCCAGCTCGCTCTGACACCCGGGCCCGCGACGCCATCGGCAATGGAGCGCAGCTCGTTCTCGGATTCGGATGTCGCGCGCTCAAGCAGCGTCCCCGAGAGGTCGAGGCTGTTGGGCTGCAGCACGCCGAGCACCTCGATCTCCGAGCCCTGTGGCCACAGTGTGTCGCCAACGAATCGGCGCGCGATCTCATCGCCCCTGGTGACGTCGGTCGCGCACAGCACTTTCATCACAGCGCCTCCCTGCCGATGATCAGACGACCGCGAGCACTCCCTGGCGGGCATGGTTGAGCAATCCGCCGACCCGAAGGATCTGGCGCTGCCGGGCCGACAGTTCATGCCGCAGCTCCAGCACCTTGCCTACGGCGTTGGTCAGCCGGACCGGTCCGCCGGCGTCGAGCTGCGCCGCCACCTCGCGCATGTCCAGCAGGTCGCCCGATGCCAGGTGGTCATAGTCGACCTGGTCGGTGAAGGTGAGCGGCAGGATCCCGAAGTTCACGAGATTGGCCGCGTGGATGCGGGCGAACGACTTTGCGATGACCACACGTACGCCGAGGTAGCGCAGCACGATGGCTGCGTGCTCGCGCGAGCTGCCCTGGCCGTAATTGCTGCCGGCAACGATGAATGAGCCCGGCTGCTTCTTGGCCCGCTCGGCGAAGGTCGGATCGACGCGGGCGAATGCGAAGGCCGCCAGGGCCGGGATGTTCGAGCGCAGCGGCAGGACCTTGGCACCTGCCGGCATGATGGCGTCGGTCGAGACGTCGTCCCCGAGCTTCAGCAGGAGCGGTCCGCTCAGCCGGTCCGGGAGGGCATCGAAGATCGGGAGCGGCGCGATATTCGGCCCGCGCACGATCTCGGTCGCGGGGTTCGGCGGGTTCGCGATGACCTGGGTGTCGTCGATGAGGTACTTGGCCGGGATCAACGGGATCACTGGGTACGGGATCGCGAGCTCGCGCGGATCGCTGATGCGTCCTATCAAGGCGCTCGTGGCGCAGACCTCGGGACTGGCGAGATATACCCGCGCGTCCGGAGTGCCGGAGCGGCCCTCGAAGTTGCGGTTGAACGAGCGCAGCGAGGCGGAGCTGGAGGCCGGCGCCTGGCCCATCCCGATGCAGGGTCCGCACGCCGACTCGAGGATCCGAGCGCCTGCGCGAAGGAAGGTCTCGATGATCCCTTCGCGCTCGGCCATGAGAAATGCCTGCCGCGATCCGGGCGTGATCACCAGCGACACGTTCGGGTGCACCGTCCGGCCGTCGAGGATCCTCGCGGCGATCGCAAGGTCGTGGTAGCTCGAGTTCGTGCATGAGCCGATCGCGACCTGCTCGACCAGCGTCCCCGCGACCTGCTCGACCGGCACGACGTTGTCGGGCGAGTGCGGACCGGCCACCAGAGGGCCAAGCGCGTCAAGGTCAATGACGATCTCGGCGTCATAGGCCGCGTCGGTCCCGGCGGCGATCGCACGCCAAGAGCGCTCACGGCCCTGCGCCTTCAGATAGCGCAGGGTCTGGCTGTCGCTCGGGAAGATCGAGGTGGTCGCGCCGAGCTCGGCGCCCATGTTCGTGATCGTTGCCCGTTGCGGGACCGACAGCGCCTCGACGCCCAAGCCGATGTACTCGAAGACCCGGCCGCGGCCCCCCCGAACACCTTCGAGACGGAGCAGCTCGAGGATGATGTCCTTTGCCGACACCCATTGACCGAGCCCGCCGATCAGGCGCACGGCCACGATCTCCGGCATCGTCATCGTGAACGGCTCGCCGGCCATCGCCATGGTGACGTCGAGTCCGCCGGCACCGATCGCCAGCATGCCCATGCCACCGGCGGTGGGCGTGTGCGAGTCGGACCCCAGCAAGGTCTTGCCAGGGACGGCGAAACGCTCGAGGTGCACCTGATGGCAGATGCCATTTCCCGGCCGTGAGTACTGCACACCGAACTTGGCGGCTGCGCTCTGGAGGAACCGGTGGTCGTCGGCGTTCTCGAAGCCGGTCTGCAGCATGTTGTGATCGACATACGAGAGCGCCAGCTCGTTGCGGACATGATCGAGCCCGAGTGCCTCGAACTGGAGATAGGCAAGGGTGCCCGTCGCGTCCTGGGTCAGGGTGTGATCGATCCGGATGGCGATCTCGGTGCCGGCGATCAGCTCACCCTCGACCAGATGCTCGCCGAGGATCTGCTGGGTGACCGAACCTCCGGTCACCTTGTTACTCCGAACATCACGAACTTCGACGGAGCTCGATGAGCTCGTCACGCGAGGATTCAAGACGTTTGATCGCCGCGATCAGGCCGACCACGGCGACAAGCGCAACAACGGGCACCGTGACGGCTACGAGCAGTGCCACCGCGTCAGCGGTCATGCGGCCTACCTCGTGGCGTGGGCTGATCGGCGGCATGCGCGAAGAGTCGGGCCGCGATGCCGCCACCGACGATCGCGAGCAAGATCGCCGCCGCGACCAAAAAGAAGAGGAGCGGTCCGAGATCCATGGCCACATCGTCACCTCCGGCTGGCAGCGCTGGTAGGGCCGAAGGTCACCAGAAGCCAGGGCGGTCGGTCCCGTTCCGTGCTGGTACGAGGGCAGGATCGCTCATGTAACCGGTCGTTCGAGCGGGAGTGCGAGGGCGAACACGCTCCCGGCGCTCGACGTTGCCTCGAGCCACAACCGGCCGTTCTGGCGCTCCGCGAACTGCCGGCTGATGTGCAGACCGAGTCCGGTGCCAAGGACCTCCCGCGTACGGGAACCGCGGTAATAGGGAGCGAACAATCGCTCCCGGTCTTCCTCGGAGACGCCGACCCCGCGGTCTGCCACCCGAACGTGGACTTCGCCGCCGCTGGCGGAGACGGTCACGGTTATCGGGGACTCCGCTGCGCTGTACTTGAGTGCGTTGTCCAGGAGGTTATCGAGGATCTGCGCGATCCGACGGGGGTCACCCCGTGCGCGCACGTCGGTGGCCGGCGCCAGAAGTCGGATGCGGGCCGTATCCCCATGCTGATGCCGCTCGACGGCGTCGGACGCAGCCGTGCGCACATCGACGTTCGCGACCTGCAGACTCACCGCGTTCGTTGCCAACCGCGTGAGGTCCTGAAGATCGGCGATCATTTGGGTCATCCGGTCGATCTGCGCCAGCGCGAGGTCGAGGGCGGTGCGGGCCCGGATGGGATCCTGCCCGAGGTACCGCCGCGCAAGCTGGAGTTGGCCGCCGAGCACCGTGAGCGGCTGGCGGAGCTCGTGGACGGCAACGCCGACGAACTCGGTACGGACGGCATCAGATGCGAATTGGCCCAGCGCCTCGGCGCTCGGTGTGACCGCCGGCACGTCATCGCGGGGTCTGGCTGTGAGAGGCGTCGCGGCGACGCTCATCTGTTGACCTTTCGGACCTTGGTCTTTCGCGCAGACCACGGTGCGCGCGCGCTGTCGAGCGCAATAGAGCCCTCCGTCCCATTCCACGAGGGCCCATCGGCCCCTAGTGGTCGCTTGCAGTCCGACCCTTTCCCAGCTCTCCCCAGAGGGTCGCGATCATCGCCACGACGACGGCAAGCAGCCATCCACCCGCGGAGGGCGGGCGCACGTGGATCGCCTCCGCGATCGGCGGCACCAGCTCGATGACGGCCAGCAGACCGATCGTGCCCACGCTGATCCAAGGGAGCACCCGGTTCGCGGTGAGGTGCTGCCACACGTGTCGGTCGTCCGATCGCTCGACGAGCACCAGAAGCAGCTGACCGAGGATGAGTGCGGCCACCGCGAGGCCGCGCGCGGCATCCGCGTCGTTGCCCGCGGCGAGTGCGCCGATGTAGAGAACGAGCACGGCGACGGTGAGCGCGAGACCGCGCGCGAGCAGCACGGCCAGCTGGCCGCGGCGCAGCAGGCCCGCGTCGCGCCGCCGCGGCGGTCGCTGCATGAGATCCGGGCTGGCCGGGTCCGCCTCGAAGACGAGCGCAACGGTCGGGTGCAGGACAAGCTCCAGGAGCACCAGATGTACCGGCAGCAGCAGCAGCGGCGCCCCGAAGATCGGCACGACGATCGCTGTGAGCAGCAGCGGCGCATGAAAGGCGATGAGGAAGCTGAAGGCGCGACGCAGGTTGGCGAAGATCCGGCGTCCGTCGCGGATCGCAGCGACGATCGTGGAGAAGTCGTCGTCGAGGAGCACGAGCGTCGCGGCACTCCGCGCGACCTCGGTGCCGCGCCGGCCCATCGCGATCCCGATGTCCGCCTCACGCAGCGCCGGTGCGTCATTCGTGCCATCGCCGGTCATGGCCACCACTTCGCCACGTGCTTTCAGCGCACGCACGAGGCGGTACTTCTGCTCCGGGCGCGCGCGGGCGAACACGCTCGTGGTAGCCACGAGGGCGGAGAGCTGCTCGTCGGTGGCCGTATCGATCTCGGATCCGGTCGCGACCGTGACCGGGGTGAGGCCGAGCTCCTGTGCGACGGCGACCGCGGTGAGGGGATGGTCGCCAGTGATCATGACGACGCGGATGCCGGCCGCGTGGCACTCCGCGATCGACGCGGCGAGCCCTGGTCGGATCGGATCGACGAAGGCGAGCAGGCCGAGCAGGCGAAGGGCGCCCTCGTCCGCCGATCGATCTCCAGCGGTGGCGGCAGGCGACGACGACACGCCGATCACCCGCAGGCCCCGTGATGCGAAGCGCTCGTTCGCCGAGGTCGCGGCTGAACGCGCGTCAGTCGACGTCACGCCGAGCAGCAGGAGCCCCTCGAGCGCGCCCTTCGCGTTGGAAGTGAGCAGACCGGCCTCGCGCCACACGTGCGTGAGGGTCCGAGTGGATGGGTCGAAGGCATGGTCGCGGACAAGCTCGTTCGCATGCAGGGTCGCGGGGTCGACGCCGCGCGCGGCCGCTGCGCGGAGGATCGCTTGATCGAGCGGGTCGTACGGCTGGGGTTCCGATGCCAGCACGGCGGCATGTAGCAATGCCTGCTCATCGACCTCGGGGGCCGTCCACAGCTCCGCGAGCTCGATCGAACCGAGCGTGAGCGTGCCGGTCTTGTCGACGCAGACGACGCTGGTCGCGCCGAGCGTCTCGACTCCCGCCAGGCGCCGAACGAGTGCGTGATCGCGGGCGAGTCGCCACGCGCCGAGCCCGAGGTACAGCGCGAATACCATCGGGAATTCCTCGGGGATCGCCGCCATAGCGAGCGAGACGCCGGCGATGATGGCCTGTCCGGGCGTTGCGCCACGAGTCAGCTCGATCGCGACGACTCCGACGCAGAACACCAGCGCGACGGCCGACAGCACGACGAACAGTCGCCGCACCAGCTCCTGCAACGGCGTCCGGCTCGGCGCGATCTCGGCTACGAGTCGGCCGATGGCGCCGTAGCGCGTGGCCGCGCCGGTGACCGACAGCACCGCTGTCGCGCGGCCGGCGAGGATGGTCGTGCCGGCCCAGATCGTCGCATCGTCGTCTGACAGCAGTGACTTCGTTATTGCTTGGGACTCGCCGGTGAGCGACGATTCGTCCACGACCATGTCGACGCCCGCGACGATGCGACCGTCGGCCGGCACCACGTCGCCCTCGCGCAGGACGACCGCGTCGCCGGGAACGAGCTCCGTGGCCCGCACGATCTCCTCGACACCGTCACGGATGACGCGCGCCGTCGGCGTCGCCAGGGCCCGGAGACTCTCGAGAGCCCGCTCGGCGCGGACCTCCAGTACCAGGCTCACGCCCACGACCGGCACCAAGGCGACGGCAGCGACGATCGCATCCTGGACATCACCGAGGACGAAGTAGGTCCCGCTCGCGATCGCAAGCAGGATCGCCATCGGATCGGTGACGATCTGACGGAGCGTCGTCCACACCCCGCTCCGGCCATGTTCGGGAACGAGCGCGTTGGGGCCGAAGGTCGCTCGCCGCTGGCGGGCCTCGACCGCAGTGAGGCCGAGCGCGGTCGACAGCGTTGTCACCAGGTCACCGGATCAGCGCCGCATGCGCCGCGTGAGCGGACCAGCTGGGATCGATCCGCCGGATCACCCTCGACCAGTCCAGCCGCACGAAGACGACGAGCAGTCCGATCGCGAGGAGCTCGGTCAGGATCCCGGGCAGGTTGGTCAGGTGACCGACGAACAGCTGATCGAATCGGGTTGCGGCCGCCTTCGTGATCAGGATCCACAGCGGATAGCTCACCAGCCGCCCCGCGAGGAACGCACCGACGATCGGGGCCAAGCGCATCCCGGCCAGCCCCGCGCCGACGAACAGCTGGTTCGATGGGATCGGCCCGAATGAGTAGAGGAGCACGGCCAACGGTGCGGCCCAGCGTGCCTTCGCTTCGAGCCAGAGGCCGAGCGAGCAAAGGTCCTCGCGCCGACGCACGGTCAACAGGCGCGATCCGTACCGCCGCGAGAGCAACGCAAGAGCGAGTCGACCTGCGCTCGCGGCGACGGCCCCTCCGATCGCGAGGGGCAGCCACGGGAGATCGAGCCAGAAGTGGAGGCCGGCGAGGACAGCCCATGTCGGAGGCATCAAGGCGGGCGCGACGTTGATGGCGAACACCAGCACAAAGCTGCCAAGGAACAGGAGCGTCAGCGTGCTGAAGTCCACCTACCGCGTGAGGACGCCGAGCCCGTCGGTGCGATCGGGACCGCGTTCGGCCTGGATCGAGCCCCGTGCGATCAGCACCGAGCACTTCGCGCCGAGCAGCACGCGCCGCGCCACGCTCCCCGCGAAGAACCGGGCGGCGCCGGTCTGGCCCCGCGAGCCCACGACGATGAGGTCAGCAGCGAAGTCGTGGGCAGCGGTCAGGATCTCCTCCGCCGCGTCGCCCACGCGGACGCTCGTCTTGATCGTGCGCGGTCGGGCTTTCAGCCCATTGGCGCGTGCAGCAGCGGTCTCGCGCGCACGCTCGCGCTCCTCCTTGATCAACTGCATGTACGGGGGGTGCTCGCCGGCGAAAGCCATCGGCGGATCGCCGGTCACCGAGAGCGGATGACCGACATCGACAACGGTCACGACCTCGAGCGATGCGTCGGCGAAGATCCGCCATTCGTCCAGGAAGGCCGCTGCCGCCCCGGCGCCCACTGAGCCATCGTCGGCGAGCACGATCCGATCGATCGCGGTGTGGCGCGCGACCAGCACGGGGCACGGTGCGCGATCGATCACCCCGGCCGACACTGAGCCGAGAACGGTCGCGGCCAGCGGCCCACGTCCGCGGTTGCCGACCACAACGAGATCAGCCTTGAGCGCTCGTGCCCGGGCGGCGATCTCCTCGGCCGGCTCGCCAACGGCGATCTGCCACCTGACCGTGCAGCCAGGCTGGGGAAGGCTGTGGGCGAGGAACTCGAGCTCGTGCTCGAAGTTGCGGAGGTCGCGATCGACCAGGTCGCCCGTCACTGCGAGGCCGACCGGACGTACCACGCCGAACAGCTCGATCTCGGTGCCGAACGGCCAGCGCGCTGCCGCGACGAGCTCGCGGGCGTGCTGATCTTTCTTGGATCCGTCGGTCGCAAAGAGGACTTTCATCATGGCTGCCGCCTCCGAACGCGAGGCTACGCCGGCGGCCGCACGAACAAGAGAGCCGAACGGCGCAGTCGCGATGGGTCGACCGGCCCTAGTCGGGGGTCCCACCGCGTGTGACGCTGGCGCCGAACACTGAGAGGAGTTGTCCGATGCCGCTCACCAAAGAGTCCGTCTGCGAGACATTTCACCTCAAGGACGAGGGCGTGGACAGCGTGATCCAACAGGTCAAGGCGCTGATCCACGAAGGCAACGTTCGTCGTCTGATCGTCAAGGATGCCAGCGGCGGGACATTGATCGAGGCGCCACTCACCGTCGGCGTCGTCGCGGCGGTGTTGCTTCCGCTCTGGGCCGCGATCGCCGCGATCGCCGCGATCGCCGCGGACGCCGTCGTCGTGGTCGAGCGGCGCCAGGCGCCGACAGCGGAGCGGTGGCCATGACGTTCCTGACGATCGTGGCGGATGACCGTGACTCGGCTGACGCGTAGCGCCGGCAAGACGAATGTGGAGGGGCACTCGATGAAGGTCCTGCTCGCGTCTGATGGTTCACCCTCAGCGAAGCACGCCGAGGAGCTCCTCGCGACCGTCATATGGCCGGAGGGCACCGAGATCGAGGTGCTGTGCGTCGATCAGTTCCGCGACGCTGAGATCGATCTCTCGCCCGACCGTTACGACGCCGTGCATGCCGCTGTCCGCCAGGAGATCGACGAACGTCTGGCAGCATTGCTCGAGCGGCTGAGCGGTCCGGGTCGCACAGCGCGCGCGCGGATCGTCGTCGGCCGACCGGCGTCAGCGATCGTCTACGAGGCCGAGCAGCTGGGTTCGGAGATCGTGATCGTGGGCAGTCACAACCACGGGGCGCTCGCGTCATTCGCCCTTGGCTCCGTGTCAGCGGAGGTCGCGGACCTTGCCCCGTGCCCGGTGCTGGTGGCTCGCCGATCGACCCTGGGTCCGATCGTGCTGGGTCACGACGGATCGGACGGGGCGCGACACGCCGAAGCGCTCGTCGAAGCGTGGCCGTTCCTCGCTCGCGAGCACGTCCGGGTCGTCAGTGTGAGTCGGCTGCTCCCGCCCTGGTATGCGCTGGCCGGCGGCGGTCCAGGCATCGATGGGGAGCTCCTGCAGCACATGCTTGATGCGGAACACGCTGAAGGTCGGCGTTTCGCGAACGAGGCGGTCGCGCGGCTCACGGCGGGCGGTGTCATTGCCGGTGCGACGGTGTCGCTCGGCACCCCGGCCGACGGTCTGCTCGACGCCATCGCCGAGAGCAATGCTCAGCTCGTCGTGGTGGGCTCACGCGGCAACACCGGCATCGCGCGCGTGATCCTCGGAAGCGTTGCGCGCTCGATCCTGTACCGGGCGCCCTGCTCGGTGCTGATCGTCCGCGAGCAGAAGTCGATCGACCAGCACTGGCGTGCAATGGGTCGTGCGGGCGTCGCCGTGTGACGGCTCCCCGCGCATACGTCCGCCGGTAGCGCGCGACGCAGCCTGGCCATGCCAGGTCTCAAGGGGTCATCTGACCCATTCACACGTGCCGTTCGACTCTGCCATTCGCTCGCTAAGACCGCGACTATCGGGGCATGACAATGACGATCCAACCGTCGTACCCGGGTGTGCGCTCGATCGTGGACGGCTCCGAGGCGATCGCCCATGTGGAGACCCGCATCACCGAAGGTGCGTGCACCTATCCGATCACGCCATCGACCACGATGGCAGCGATCTATCAGAGCGCCGTCGCCGACGGTCGTCGCGACCTCTGGGGGACGCCACTACGGTTCCTCGAGCTCGAATCCGAGCACAGCTCGGCATCCTCGGCCGAGGGCTTCGCCCTTGCGGGCGGGCGGGTCACCAACTTCACGGCAGGCCAGGGCCTCATCCTCATGAAAGAGGTCCTCTACGTGATCAGCGGGAAGCGGCTGCCGGTCGTCTTCCACGTTGGAGCGCGTGCGCTCACCAGCCAGGGGCTCAACATCCACGCCGGTCACGACGACGTGATGGGGGTCGCCGACACGGGGTGGGGCATTCTCTTCGCCCGCAACGTCCAGGAGGCCGCCGATCTCACGGCGATCGCGCGGCGCGCTGCCGAGGAGCTGCAGATCCCGTTCCTGTGCGTGCAGGACGGCTTTCTCACGACCCACACCCTCGAGGACATCGTCCTTCCTGAAGATGCGCTCCTGCGCGAGTACGTCGGCGATCCCCGCGCGCGGCTGCAGGACTACACCGATCCGGGCGCCGCGCTCATGACCGGGGTCGTGCAGAACCAGGACAGCTACATGAAGGGCCGGATCGGCCAGCGCGCGTACTACGACCGGATGCCCGAGGTCGTGACCGCCGCGATGGACGAATGGGGGCGGCTCACCGGCCGCCGCTACGGACTCATCGCGCCCTATCGCTGCGAGGACGCCTCCGTGGTGTTGGTCGCGATGGGGACCATCGCCGACACCGCGGTCGCGGTCGTTGATCACCTGCGGGCACAGGGCCGTGCCGCCGGCTGCATCGGCCTCACGAGCTTTCGACCGTTCCCGGCAGCGGCACTCGCAGCGGCGCTTGCCGGTGTCGCGCGCGTCGTGGTGGTCGAGCGGACCGACGAGCCGGCAGCGGCCGACAACCCGCTGACCCGTGAGCTGAAGGCCGCCCTCGCCGACGTCGCCGCGGACGGCGGGCGCATGCCGCGGGTCCACTCGGTGAGCGCTGGACTCGGCTCGCGCGACGTATCGGCCGCGGACCTCGTCGCCGCGATGCTCTGGGCGGACGGCTCTCCGCTTCCGCGCCAGTCACGGCGGGCGACCCTGGGCATCCGCCATCCGCTCGCGCTCGCTCCGATACCCACGGACGTCCGCCCGGCGGGCGCCTACAGCGTGCGCGGTCACTCCATCGGCGGTTTCGGCGCCGTCACGACGAACAAGCTCGTCGCGACGATCGTCGGCGAGCTGTTCGGCCTGCACGTTCAGGCCTATCCACGATACGGCTCGGAGAAGAAGGGGCTGCCGACGACGTTCTACCTCACCATCGCCGACGGTCCGATCCGCGAGCATGCCGAGCTCGAGCGGGTCGATTTCGTACCGCTCTACGACGTGGCCGCGTTCGCCCATGGGGACCCCCTGCATGGCCTGGCGGACGGCGGCACGGTGTTCTTGCAGACGCCACTCGGCGAACCGAACGCGATCTGGTCCAGCGTCCCCGCTGCGGCGCGTCAGCGCATCCTCGGCCATGGCCTGCGGCTGGTGGCTTTGGATACCGCGGCGATCGCGCGGAGCCGCGCACCGCGTGCCGACCTCGTCGTCCGCATGCAAGGGGTCGCGCTCGTCGGCGTGTTCCTGCGGGTCTCGCCGTTCGCGCGTCGAGCGGGCCTTGATCGAGACGCACTGTTGACCGCGGTCGAGCAACGGCTCCACCGGTTCTTTGGCAAGCGGGGCGAAACGGTGATCGAGGCGAACCGTGCGGTCATCGCCGCCGCCTACGACGGCCTTATCGATGTGACGGCCGCGATCGGCGACCAGCCGGTCCTGATCGAGGTCGCGACGTGACCGAGGGCACCGTCGACCTCCACTTCGACCCCGAGGCGTATGCGACCGACTTCCGGACGACGGTGATCGACGCCTACCGTTCCGGGATCGCCGAGGAGGAGCTGCCGGCCGACAGCTGGGTCGCGCGCAGCATCATCCCGCCAGGGACCGCGGCCGGCCGGGACTTCAGCCGGCTCGCGCCGACGATCCCGGTATTCGATCCCGCCAAGTGCGTCGGCTGCATGGCCTGCGTCAACGCCTGTCCGGACACGGCGCTGTATGCGGTCGCGTTGCCTGAACTGCAGGTCGCGGACGCGGCGGTGGTCTTCGCAGCGCCCGAGGGACCGGGCGACGTGGTGACGGGGCACTTCGCACAGACCCGCAAGTACGCCGATGTGCCGGCCAAGAGGGGCCTCGAGCCGGCGCTGTTCGGTCTGTTCGTCGATCCAGCCCACTGCAAGGGTTGCGGCGAATGCGTGGCCGTGTGCGAGGCGCTCGATTACGGGGCGCTCGCGATGGTCGAGAAGTCCGCTGGTCCGGGCGGAACGGACGCGACGCTCGAGCGCTACGCGCGTGACCTGCGGTTCTTCCGCACGCTCCCGCTCACGCCCGAGGTCTATCGCAGCGAAAAGGCTCTAGCCGACCTCATGCTCGGCGAGCACGCGATCGGCTACGTCGGCGGTGCGGGCTCGTGCTCCGGCTGCGGCGAGGCGACCGCGATCCGGATGCTGGTCGCAGCGACCCGCCAGGTCGCCGGACCCACGGGCATGGGCGTCGTCGCATCGACCGGCTGCAACACGGTCTTCTCGAGCACCTACCCGTACAACCCGTATCTCGTGCCGTGGACGAACTCATTGTTCGAGAACGCGCCGACCGACGCGATGGGGATCCGGGCGCGGTGGGACCAGGCCGGCCATCCGGAGCGGCGCCTGTGGGTCATCGGTGGCGATGGGGCGATGTACGACATCGGCTTCCAGGCGCTCTCGCGGATGCTCATCTCGGGCGCCGACATCAAGGTCCTGGTCCTCGACACGCAGGTGTACTCGAACACCGGTGGCCAGGCCTCGACCTCGAGCTTCGGCGCGCAGGTCACCAAGCTCTCGGCCTTCGGCAAGGCCGTGCACGGAAAGCCCGAACGGCGGAAGGAGCTGGGTCGCATCCTGATGGCGCACGGCGAGGTGTTCGTCGCGCAGACAACGCCCGCCCACATCAATCACTTCTATCGCGCGATCCTCGATGCCAACGAGTATCCCGGGCCGGCGATCGTCATCGCCTACAGCGCGTGCATGCCCGAGCACGGGATCCCCGACGACGCCGCGACCGCCCAGGCGAAGCTCGCCGTCGATTCTCGCGCGTTCCCGCTGTTCACCTACGACCCACGCCGCGGCGCATCGATCCGCGAACGCCTGTCGCTGGTCGGGAACCCGTCGCCGCACGACGATTGGGCGACACTGCCCGACGGCACGCCTCTCGACTTCCTCGCCTTCGCCAGGAGCGAGGGCCGCTTCGCTCCGCACTTCGGCCCCGACGGTACGCCGAGCGCAGAGATCATCGCGACGCGTGAGGACCGGCTGGCGAACTGGCGAACGCTGCAGGAGCTCTCCGGCTCCAGCTCACGCTAGGTGCGCCGCCCGACCCGCGCTTCCGTCACGAACCCGGTTTAGGCACACTGCGCCACATGCGCATCGGCATCCTCACTGGCGGCGGCGATGTTCCCGGATTGAACTCGGTGATCAAGAGCGTCGTGTATCAGGCAACTGCTTCCCAGGCCGAGGTCCTCGGTATCCGTCGTGGCTGGGAGGGACTCACGCATGTTCGCATCGGCGCCGAGCTCGATCCCGACTACGTCCGGCCCCTGGATCGCCTGAACACGAGGTCGATCGACCGGACCGGCGGGACGATGCTGCACACCTCGCGCACGAACCCGCAACGGATGCGCACATCCCGGCTGCCGGCAGGACTGTCGGCTGACGAGCGAGCAACGCTCGCGGTCGCCGACGACCTGTACGACCTCACGCCCGTGGTGTTGCGCAACATCGCCGGGCTCGGGATCGACCAGCTCGTCGTCATTGGTGGCGACGACACGTTGAGCTTCGCGCGTGTTCTGTCCGACCGAGGCGTGCCGCTCGTCGCGATCCCCAAGACCATGGACAACGACGTGCAGGGGACCGAGTACTGCATCGGGTTCTCGACCGCGGTCACGCGCGCGAAAGACGCGATCGACCGACAGCGCACGACGCTCGGATCGCACGAGCGGATCGGCATCTTCCGGATCTTCGGTCGCGACTCCGGCTTCACCGCCCTACATACCGCGTATGTCACCTCGGGCCGCTGCCTGATCCCTGAGGCTCCGTTCGACCTCGACCGCCTCATCACGACGCTGGTCGAGGACAAGCGCGCCAACCCCAGCCGTTATGCGTTCGTCATCCTTGCCGAGGGTGCGACCTGGCAGGGCCAGAGCCTGGAGGAGGTCGGTGCTGCGGACGCGTTCGGCCACCGGCGCAAGGCGGACGTGGGTGCGGCCCTTGCCGAGGAGATCCGGCGCCGCACGAACGAGGATCCGCTGGTCGGCGAGCTGACCTATGACCTGCGCAGCGGCCAGCCCGATGCGTTCGATCAGATGGTGGCGATCACCTTCGCGAACATCGCGGTCGACCTGCTGGCTGATGGTGCCAGTGGCCGGATGGTCGCACTTCGCGATGGCCGCTACGCCCACACGTCCTTGCCGGATCCCGCACTCGGTGCGCGGCGGGTCGACGTCCAGCGCGACTACAACGTTGCGCGGTACCGGCCCAGGTACGAGGGCCGACTGGGCCGCTCGGTGTGGATGCACCAGGCGTCCGAATGATCCGATGAGCCGTCCGGCGTTTCGTTACCGTGAGACCACATGCAGCCGTTGACCGACATCGCGTGCTGGGAGCTCCTTCGGTCGCAGCGGCTCGGCCGCATCAGCGTCGTGATCCCGCCCCGGCCCGGGACCCACCACCCTGACACGGCGCCGGAGATCTTCCCGGTGAACTACGCGGTCGGCGAGAACGCGATCGTGTTCCTGACCGCACCGGGCACGAAGCTGTCCGCGGCGCTCGGGCGGGCCTCGTTCGAGATCGACGGGTATGACCCCGAGATGCGCATGGCCTGGAGCGTCGTCGCCAAGGGGATGCTCCATGACATTACCGATGGGGTGGACGATCGTTCGACCGATCTGCGGGAGTTGCCGATCCGCGCCGACGCGCCGGGTGAGCGCGCTCATCGCATGGCATTGTTCGTCAACGAAGTGACCGGCCGGCGATTCACGCCGCGCGAGTGATCAGTCCGCCAATCTCACCGCGGGATCCGCGGTCAGTGACGTAGGGCGCCCAGCGGCGGCCATGGTGTGACCGCCTCGATGCGGATGCGGGCGTCGACGACGATCGCGGCGGAGGCGAGCACCATCACCGGATTGCAGTCGAGCTCCGCGATCTCCGGATGCGCCTCGACCATCGCGGCGATCCGCAGGATCGTGTCGACCAGCGCGCCGGTGTCGGCCTTGGGGCGTCCGCGGTAGCCGTCCAGGAGCGGATAGGTGCGGAGCGAGCGCACCATGTCGTTCGCATCACGGTCGGTCAATGGATTCACTCGAACACTCACGTCCTTCGTCAGCTCGACCGAGGTGCCGCCTGAGCCGCACACCACGACCGCGCCGAACGATGGGTCGTGGACCACGCCCACCAGCATCTCAACGCCCGGACCGACCATGGACTGAACGAGGTACCCCTCGATAGCGTGTCCGGCGCGCGCCAGGTCGGCGGCGAGCTCCTGTGCAGCCGCCACCGTGGCGTGGGCTCCCGCAAGGCCGAGACGGATGGCGTTCGCCTCCGTCTTGTGCAGCAGGCTCGGTGAGATCCCCTTGAGGGCAACGCGTCCGCCAAGCTCGTCCGCTGCATCGCCTGCAGCTTCGGGTGTCCCGGCGATCCGATACGGCGCGATCGCGACCCCGTAACAGGAGAGCAGCTCCGCTACCTCGCGTGGCCCGAGCCACCCCCCGCCGTCCTTGATCTTGGCTGCGATGAGCGTCGCTGCGCTCTCCGCGCTGATGTCCGCGAACGTCGGGACGGTGCCCTCGGGCCGCGCGCGCCATTGCGCGTAGGCCGAGGTGTGCGCGAGAGCGCGAGCCGCATCTTCGGGATACGGATACACGGGCACGTGCGCCTCGGCCAAGACAGCCTGGGCGCGATCACCGGACATGAGCACGGCGATGAGCGGGATCGGTCGCGGCATCTGCCGCGCGGCGGAGGCGATCGCCGCCGCGACCTCGGTGAGCCGGGTCACGAGGGGCGGAATGAAGATCGCAACGATCGCGTCCACCGCGTCGCTCGCGGCGAGCGTCGTGATCGCTCGGGCATATTGCTCCGGTGAGGCTGAGGCGATCATGTCCACCGGGTTGCCGACGGACGCCTCCGCCGGAAGGAACTCTCGCAGCGCGGCGCGAACGGTCTCGGGCAGCAGCGGCACCTCTAGGCCGCGGGCCTCGCACGCGTCGGCGCAGAGGATCGCGGGGCCACCGGCGTTCGTCACGATCCCGACGCGTTGCCCGGTCGGCAACGGCTGCGTCGCGAACAGTGCGGCGGCATCGAGGAGCTCGGCGAGGGTCTCGGTGCGGATGACACCGACCTGACCGAAGAGGGCGTCCACCGTCACATCGGAAGCGGCGATGAGCGCTCCGGTGTGCGAGGAAGTCGCCCGCGCGCCCGAGACGGAGCGGCCGCTCTTCACCGCGAGGATCGGCTTGGTCCGGCCGATCTCGCGCGACAGACGTGCGAATTTGCGTGGATTCCCGAAGGACTCGAGGTACAGGAGCATCAGGTCGGTCGCGGGGTCGCTCGCCCAGTACTGGATCAGATCGTTTCCCGATACATCGGCTTTGTTGCCGACCGACACAAAGGAGGACAGACCGATGCCGCGCCGTGCGACCTCATCGATGATCGCAAGACCAAGCGCGCCGCTTTGGGACATGAAGCCGACGCGCCCGGCCGGCGGGAAGCTCGGACCGAACGTCGCGTTCATCCGAACCCCGCTTGCGGTGTTCATGATCCCCATGCAGTTGGGTCCGACCAGCCGGATGCCCGCGTTGCGGCAGATATCGAGGAGCTCGTGTTGGAGCTGCACGCCGTTCGGCCCGATCTCGCCGAAACCGGCGGAGATGACGACGAGCGCGTGCACACCTTTTGCTGCGCACTGGCGGGCGGCTTCGATCACACCCTTGGCCGGGACGACGATGACCGCGAGGTCGACCGGTCCGGGAACGTCACCGATCTCCGGATAGGCCACGACCGACTGGACCACCGCTGCATGGGGGTTCACCGGATACACCGGACCGTTGAACCCGGTCGCAAGGAGGTTATGGAACACCTCGCCACCGATCGTGCCGCGAGAGCGCGATGCTCCGATGACCGCGATCGAGGTCGGTGCGAATAGGGCACCGACGCTCGCGGTAATGGCGATACGCTCCCGTCGTTCGAAACGATCGCGCGCCGCGGCCGACAGCGAGGTCGGGAACTCGAACGCGATCTGACCGTCGGATCGTGAGCTGCGGAGCGCCAGACCGCTCTCGCGCAGCACATCGATCATCCGATCGTTCTCCGAC
>JBBQHN010000023.1:0-19952 GCA_038324015.1 Candidatus Limnocylindria bacterium
GGCAACAAGTGGAAGCTGGCCCAGTACCTCGACAACCAGGGCGTCGACAAGGACGTCTCGCAGGGTGGCAACCAGATCGAGTACGAAGACCAGGACCCGAAGATCCATCGCCTGTACCTCGAGCGCTGCGCCGCCAACGGGATGCCGGTGAAGATGGACGCCTTCAAGGTCCGCGTCTAGGCCCGACCGGCACCTGACGCACGCGCACCGGCATCACGCAGACGGCGCCGGTGGCCACGAGGGGAACGTGGCCACCGAGCGTCTTCGTCTGCGCACGGTGGGCATCGACATCGGCACGACGACCTCGCACCTGATCTTCTCGGAGATCGTGCTCGAGCGGCAGGGCATCCTGCTGTCCAGCGCGTACGGCGTGGTCGAGCGGAACATCATCCACCGGTCCGACGTCGCGCTCACGCCCTATGCCGCCGGCCGTCGCATCGACACTGCCGCGCTGGGTGCGTTCATCGAACGCTCGTACCGCGAGGCGGGTTGGCGGCCCGATCAGGTGGACACGGGCGCGGTCATCACGACCGGCGAGGCCGCGCGCCAGGAGAATGCCGCCGCGATCGTTGCACTCTTCAGCGGCGAGGCCGGCAAGTTCGTGTGCGCCACCGCGGGTCATCACCTCGAGAGCCTCCTCGCCGCGCACGGCTCGGGCGCGGTGCGGCGGTCGCGCGAGGCCGCCACTCCCCTTGTCCTGAACATCGACATCGGCGGCGGCACCACCAAGCTCGCGGTCTGCCGGGATGGACAGGTCGAAGAGACCGCGGCGATCGACATCGGCGCGCGGCTCTTCGCCTGGGACGCTGGAGGCACGATCGTGACCGCGACCCGCGCGGGAGCGCGCGTCGCCGCCGAGGCCGGCGTGCGCATCGCCCTCGGCGAACCGGCTGACCCGCAGGCGCTCCAGGCTGTGGCCGACCGGATAGCGGGCCAGGCGTTGCGGGTGGCGGCGGGCACGCCGTTCGACGACGGGGGGATCTGGCTCACCGCGCCGCTCGTGGCGCAGGGCCCGTTCCCGGTCCTTGTGTTCTCCGGTGGCGTTGGCGAATACGTCAATGGCTGGCAGGACCGCGAGTACGGTGACCTCGGGCTCCTCGTCGGTCAGGCGATCGTGCGACGGACGGCGGCGTTCTCGGTGCTCCGGCCCACAGAGTCCATCCGCGCCACCTGCATCGGTGCCTCCCAGTACACGGTCCAGGTGAGCGGCGACACACTGTTCCTCTCCGATCCGGGCCTGCTGCCGCTGCGCGACCTCGCGGCCGTGGCCGTGCGGCCGGAGCAGGCCGACGCGGCCGCGATCGCGACCGAGATCCGTCGCGGGATCACTCGCCTCGATCGTGAGGGCGGATCGTTCGCGCTCGCGGTGCGCTGGCGGCACGGCTCCCGGTACCCGATGCTTCGTGCGCTCTGCGACGGCATCGTCGCCGGTACGCAGGGACGGATCGCGGCCGGCGGTCCGCTCGTGATCGTGCTTGATGCGGACGTAGCCGGGATCGTCGGCCAGATCCTCGTGAGCGAGCTTGGGGTCAGCTCGCCGATCATCTGCGTGGATCAGATCGCGCTGTCGGACCTCGACTTCATCGACATCGGCACGGTCGTGCCGGAACACGCCGTCGTCCCGGTCGTCGTGAAGAGCCTCGTCTTCTCCGAGCGTTAGCTCCCGGCCGCGACCGACGCGGCGATATCGCGATTGAGATGTGCCCCGAGCGGCACCGACGCGGGACGGTCCTGGTTGCAGAGGTCCATCGCGATCCGCGCGTAGACCCGTGCCGCGTCCTGTAGATCCATCACCTTGAACGACTTCTTGGACGCGTGGCTGGTCGAGCGCGGCGCGTAGCTGATCGCGGGGATGCCGAGCTCGTTGAACGCGTTCGTGTCCCGCCACATGCTCGTGACCGGCTCCCCCACGATCGCCGGCGGCGTGGAGAAGGTCTGATCGTGCGATCGGCGGATCGTCTCGATGAGCCGCTCGGCGCCCTTGGCTTCGAACCCGGGCCGGTAGAGGAAGAGCTCCACCGTCCCGTCGACGCCCGCGGTGCGAAGGACCCCCCTGAGCTCCTCGCGGATATCGATGGGATTGGCCCCGGGCAGGATGCGGGTGTCGACATAGAAGGAACAGACCTGGGGCGCGCTGGTCAGGCTGAACGGATACCCCGACCGGATGGCGTTCACGCTCGCCTTCGGCACGATCGTGCCGGTGGGGCCGCGGTAGGTGTTCCGCTGCTGATAGCCGTAGGCCCACTCCTCGAATGTCGCGATGACCGCCGCGGCCCTGACGATGGCGTTGGGCGCGTCCGTGAGCCCGGTCGGTCGCGGCAGGTACGGCGTGTAGTAGCGCGGCGTGTCGGTCTGGATCGTGACCTTGAAGTGCGCCTTGCCCGGCTCGACGCCGACGATGCCGAAGCCGGTGCCCTCCGCGACGATCGCGTAGTCGGCCACCGCTCCGTGGGTCACCATGAAGCGGACTCCGAGGTCCTTCGACAGGTACATGGGGCCTTGCCATTCCTCGATCGGCTCGCGCGAGATCTCGCCGGCGACAGCGCTCACGATGAGGTCACCTTTCAGCGGAAAGCCGGAATCCTTGATCGCCTTGGCCGCAACGAGGAACGCGGCCATCGGCCCCTTGTCATTCACCACCCCGTCGCCGTAGATGTCCTCGCCGTCGACCCAGGCCGGGTGATAGAGCGGGTCGTTCGGATCCTTCGCCGACCACACCGCGTCGCGGCGGAGCGTCGTGTCGAGATGCGAGTTGTAGATCAGGCTGTAGCCGCCGCCCGTCCCGTTGAGCCACGCGGCGACGTTGAACCGCTCCGGGATCAGCGCGAACTTCTTCGGCGTGAAGCCGTTGCGTTCGAGCCAGTCGTAGACGAACTGGCCGGCCGGCCCCTCGCTCCCGGTCGGGCTATCGATGTTGCCGAGCGCGAGCGCGAGGTCGACGACTTCCTGGGGGTCGATGCGGGCAACGACGTCTTCGGGGGTCATCGTGGTGCTCCTTCTCTCAATTCAGGTCGACCGTCCGCGGGACTCCGATGCGTGCGATGAGCGACGCAAGCAGCAGCACGACCGCCGCGGTGATGATCGCAGCCTGCGCGCTGATGAGATCCATCACCGCGGCGAGCGCGACCGGACCGATGAACGCGCCGAGGTCGGCTGAGAACCGGTAGGTGCCGAGGACCTTCGTCCGATCCTGCGAGGGCACGATCTCCGAGAGCAGCGCCGTCTGGGAGCTCGAGAAGAAGTCCCCGAACCCGATGAGTGCGGCCGCCAGAAGGAACGTGACGAGGTCGTGCGTGAACAGGAAGACGAGATCACCCGCCGCGATCGCCGCGAGCCCCGCGGTGATGATCCGGCGGCGGCCGATGCGGTCGCCGAGCATCCCGCCCGGTGTCGCGACGAGCAGGCCGGTGATCGCCATGAGCGCGATCGCGGTCGCGATCGAGATGCCGCCGAGCCCGAGAGCCGTCGCGGCGTATAGCGGGAGGATCGTGTTGCGGAAGCCGTGCCGGTTGATCATGTTGGCCACGACCCCGAAGTTCGTCGCCCCGATCGCGATCGCGCGCTCGCGACCATGAAGCACGCGGGCATCGCCGACCACCGCGCGCGAAGACGCAGGGCCGTGCGGGTGGACCCGCCGGAGCACCGGTAGCAGGATCGCGCCCGCGATGAGGATGAGGGCGAACGTGACCGCGAACGTCACGCGCCAACCGAAGAGCGCGCCGACGAAGCCGCCGACCAGCGGGTAGGCAGCGATGCCGACGTTGTTCGCGACGTGGAACAGGCTCATGACCTTGCCGCGGTTGCTCGGTTTCGCCGTCGCGCTGAGCGACGACAACACGACGGTGGCGAGGATCCCGACTGCGAAGCCGGAGCCGACACGCGCGACGATCAGCAGGCCGACCGTGCTCGCGTTCAGGCCGACGAGGCACGAGACGAGTGCGAGGACGAGCGCTGCGGTGCTGATTCGCCGGTGACCGATCCGATCCGAGACGAAGCCGGCCGGCAGATCGATGATCAGCCGCGCGAGGCCGAACGCTCCGACGATGATGCCGGCCGTCGCGATGCTGACCGCGAAGTCCTTCCGGATGTCAGGCAGCAGCGGCGTCATGATGTTCGTCGCCGACACGATGAGGAACAGCGCACCGGCGAGCAGGAAGGACTCCCGCGGGATCGACGCCCCGGCCGGCGCGGCCGCTTCGTTCGCCGCGACGGCGCTCAATCCGCGCGCAGCGCCGCAGCGATATCGGCGAGCGTCAGCCGCTCGGGCGCCAGCGCAAGCTCGCGGGTCGAGCACGCGGCACGAAGGATCAGCTTCCGCACCTGGCGCGCGTCAAGTGACCGGTCGGCGCAGGCGCCGGCGATCGCCTGGAGCGCCGCCTCGTCGATGCGGTCGGCGGGCACCAGCTCGCCGAGGGTGTCCCGCAGAATCCGCGCGATGGCCTTCACGCCGGGCAGGCCGACCTGCTCGATGAGGTCGGCGCGCGAGAGGAACGCGACGTCCACACCGGCTGCATGGTTCGTCGTCGCGACGAACGTCACGTTCGGGCAGCTGCGCGACACGTGGTCGACGCCGGCGAGGACGGCGTCGGTGGCGCGATGCACGTCCACGGGGTTCGTCTCGAGCGATGCCCCCGCCCGGCTCACCGCCAGGGACTCCACTTCATCGAGCAGGACGATCGTGGGCCGGCCCCGGCGCGCGAGGTCGGGCAGCGTCCGCTCGAAGAGTCGCGCGACGCCGCGCTGGCTCTCGCCGAGCATCTGGCTGGGGAACGAATGTGGGTTGATGTCGACGAAGAGCACCGGATCGCCGAGCACGCGGGCGGCCTGATCGGCGAGGCCGCCGGCGAGCGTCGTCTTCCCGGTGCCGGGCGGTCCAGCGAGGACGATGAGACCGTGGATCGGCAGCCCCACCGCACTGGTCCGGCCGCGATGCTTGAGCGACAGCAGCAGGTAGCTGAGCAGCCGCTCCTTGAGCTCCGAAGGGACGAAGATCCGGTCCCATCGCTCCTGCCAGGCCGGGTCGGGAAGCTCGGTAAGGGAGACGATCCCTTCGATCCCCGGAGGCACCGGGACGGCCGGCACCCCCTACGCCCCGGGCCGCCCGTCGAAATGGTCTGGCCAGACGACCCCGGTGAGGTCCGGGGCGTCGAGCTCGGGAAGCTCCTCGAACAGGTTGAGCGGGTCGAGGAGGATCCGCATCATGTCGTAGAGCGCGTCGAAATTGTGCACGCGGATCAGCCGCGCCGTCGTCGTCTTGTCGTCGTTGAAGTGCTGGTGCCAGGCCCAGTGGTCGACGACGATGAGATCGCCGGCCTCCCACGGGAAGCTCACGCCGTCGAGCTCGCTGTGGCCCCGGCCGGAGACCACGTAGAGCCAGGCCTCGCCGCCGTGGCGGTGGCGGGACTGATAGAGGCCAGGCGCGAGCTCGTGCATGACCGCCGAAAGACCCGCGGTGTGATAGCCGATGGACGTGTCGATCAGGAACAGGCTCCGGGCACCGCGTTTGGTGATGAGCCCGCGGACGTCGTCGAAGCGCGTGATCAGCCGTGCACTGTCAGATCCCGCGAACTGCTGCGCGAGGCGCTGGGTGCGCCGGGCGAGCGGATCGCTTCCCGGGAGCGCTGTGACCTGCTTGGGCCGCGGTGGCAGCTCTGCGACCGGTGTGTCGCCGCCGTCCTCCAGGAGCGCGACGCCGAACTGCTCGAGCATCGGCTGCACGCTCCAGGTGTGGAAGACCGCCGGCGTGTCCGAGTCGTTGCCATGGCGGTGCCAGGCCCAGCTCGGCAGGTGGATGGTGTCCCAGGGCCGCCAATCGATCCGCTGACCGTCGATCTCGGTCCAGCCGTTGCCGGACTCGATGAACTCGATCGCGTCCCAGGAGTGGCGGTGCACCGTCGTGGTCGCATGCGGCGCGATCTCGTGCAGCGTCGCATCGAGGTTCTTGGTCGGGCGATCGCCGTCGTAGCCGGCATACACGCCGCTGCGCATCCGCCGGCCGGGAACGTCATGCATGACGACGTCGCTCCGCTTGATGACCGTCTTGTGGTAACCCTTCCACTCGTCCAGCAGCGACTCGCGCCGCTTCTTCTGGATCTCGTAGTGGGTCACCTGGGTGGTCGTCGTCGTCTTCATGGCTACTGCTTCAGCGCGGGCTCACGGCCCGAGACCCGCGGCAGGACGTCACGTGCGAGCGTCTCGATCTGCTCGAGCCAGTCGGGGAACCGCATCCGGAAGTCGAAGACCAGGAGGTCGCAGCCGATCTCCTGGTAGCGCTGGATGCCCCGGACGATGTCGTCGGGCGTGCCGGCGAGGATCGACCCGTCGAGCTCCTCGATCTTCGTGAACTCACCTGACTCGGGCTTGTTCCACCACTTCTGGGCGTTGGCGTTCTTGATCAGGCCCGGTACGTTCATGCGGTCGGTGGCGGCCTTAAAGGACATATCGATGCTGGTCACCGGCACCGCGCCGGTCATGATCATCGGCTTGCCCTGCTTCTCGACCAGCTGCTTGATCTTCTTCACCCGCTCCTCGTAGGTCGGGAATGTGATGCGGCCGGGGATCCAGCCCTCGCAGAAGTCGACTGCGAGCCTGGCGGACGCCGGCGTCGCGCCGCCCCACCAGACCGGCACCGGGTGCACCGGCTGCGGCTTGAGGTCCACGTCCGCGAAGTTGTACAGATCGCTGTGCCACTCGACGGTCTCCCCCGCCCAAAGCTTCCGCGCGATGAGGACGTGCTCCTTCATCATCGCGGGGCGGTCGATCGAACCCTGGCCGATGACGTCGAACTCGTGCTGAAAGTTGCCGGAGCCGATGCCGAGGTCGAACTTGCGGCGGGTCATCCAGGACATCGAGGCGACGCTGTAGGCCATGTGCAGTGGGTTGCGGAACGGGATGATCGTCGCGGCGCCGAGACCGATCTTCTCCGTGACACCCGCCAGATAGGTCAGCGTGACGAACGGCTCGATGAACGTGCGGTCGGTCCCCTCCATGCCGTGCGGATGGAAGACCAGGTGATCGCGCACCCACAGGGAATCGAAGCCGAGGCGGTCGGCGAGCTGGGCACCCTGGATGAGCAGGTCCTGATCAGCTTCCACACCGAAATGCGGGATGAGCAGGCCGAATCGCGTCACCATGTGCGGGCTCCTTCTCCGTGATGTCAGCGGTGTGAATAGGGGTGCCCCCACGGACCATCCGCAGGGGCACCCCGACGCTTGGTCGCTGGCTACTGCGTCGTCGGCGCGCCGACCTTCTTGTAGAAACCGTTGCTCTCGAGCTTCTTGAGGAAGCTGAGGTCGTAGGTGTCGGAGATCTTCACGTTCGCGACCGCTGGGTTCACCGTCGCGAGGACATCCCGCGGCAGGAGCAGGGCGTCTTCGGTGAACTGCATCGAGCGTGAACCGTAGGCCTTGAAGCCTTCCATCACCACAGCGGCGTCGGCCGGCTTCTTCTGCGTGAAGTCGATGTACTTCGTCGTGGCGTCTGCGGTGTTCGTCCACATGTACTGCTGCGCCTCGAGGACCGCCGCCACGACGACCTGGACGGTGTTGGGATTCTTGGCGATGAAGTCGGTGCGGGCCATGAGGCCACTGCGGCCCCACTGGAGCTTCGACGTGGTCTCATCGAAGACAGCATTGAACCCGGCAGCCACCATGACCTTGGCGTTGTCCGATCCAACGAGGCCGCAGGGGACCGATCCGCCCTTGAGCGCCGCGATCCGAGTGCCCTCGCCGCCGACCTGGGTGATGGTGACGTCCTTGGGAGTCAGCCCAAGGCCCTTGATCACGATGAGCGCGGATCCGTGCGAGGTCCCGCCGAACGTGCTGATCGCGATCGACTTGCCCTTCACATCGGCGGCGGTCTTGATGTCCTTCTGACAGACGAGAAAGTCGTCGAGGATCACACTGTTCATCGACACGAGCTTGAGCGGTGTGTCCGTGACGACCGAGTTGATGGCGCTCGAGGCGCCACCGACGAACATGTCGAGCTGACCGGCGACGAGCGCCTGGAGCGCCTTGCCATCACCCTCGAACCCGGTCACCTCGACGGTGGTGATCCCGTACTTCTTGTAAAGGCCAAGATAGTCGGCAAGCTTCTCCGCGAACTGCACCGGTTCGGTCCCCGCGCTGAGCCCGATGCGGATCTTCGTCAGCTCGGGAGTCGGCAGCTGGCCGGCCGCAGCCGACGCCGCCGACGTCGCGGGTGCCGACACCGCGACAGGCGCGCTCGTTCCACCACCGCATGCGGCGATGGCGATGCTGGCAGCGATGACCGTCGCAAAAGCTCTGACGCGACCGAACATGGACAAACTGCCTCCTCACATGTTCCCTGCGCTCGCCCCACCGTCGGGCAGGGATTCGGCAGAAATGTACGCGCGCGGGCACAAATTGTCTACGATTCACGAGGTGAAGATAGACGTCTGCGGCGTGCCGATCAGCTACGAGGTCCGCGGCTACGGCCCGCCCCTCATCTTGATCGCCGGCACGGCGTTCCCCGGCGCGACCTGGGACGACGATCTGGTGGCGCCGCTGGCTGCCGACCACACGGTGTTGACCTTCGACCACCGCGCCACCGGAGCGACGCCCGCGACGGATGAACGTCTCTCGACTCGCCTCTTCGCGCGCGATGCCGTCGGTCTGTTGGACGCGCTCGGCCTTCCACCGGCGCACGTACTGGGACACTCAATGGGAGGCCGCGTCGCGCAGTGGATCGCCCTCGAGCGGCCGGACCGCGTCCGCAGCCTGATCCTCGCGGCAAGTGGACCCGGGCAGTTCCGCGACGACAAGCCGGTGACGCGCGGGGTGCCGTTGAAGACCGCCATCGGCCTCATTGAGCACGGCTACGAGGGCTACATGCGCAGGCACATCGCCGAGACGTTCTTCACGCCGGAGTTCGTGGCGGCGCGCCCGGAGCGGGTCGAGCACCTGTTCGAGCTGTTCTGGTCACACCGCCCCGATCTCGAGGGCTACCTGCGCCACGTGATCGCCCGGCAGGAGCATCAGACCACTGAGCGTCTAGGCGAGCTCGGGATGGCCGCGCTCGTCCTCATCGGCGACCGCGATACGCAGGTGATGGGCACCGGTTCGCACTGGGAGCAGTCGGCGTTCCTCGCGGAGCGTTTGCCGAACGCCACGCTGCGCGTCATCGAGGACACGGCGCACGGTTACTTCTGGCAGCGCCCTGAGCCGACCACCGACTTGATCAGGGAGTGGACGGCGAGCCACTAGCGACCGATCCGGCGTAGGTACCGCTCGTAGACGTGCCCTTCGAGCACATCCGGAACGGGCAGTACCCCGCCGGCCGCGAGCATCGCCTCGGTGTAGTCGAACAGTGAGGAGGAGCCGGCCGCGGATCCTGCGCCGCTTCCATTCGTCTGATCAGAGCGAGTTGTCGAAGGGCAGCCATCCTTCTCGACCCAGCCGCAGCAGCACGTGCCGTTCGCCCGCGCGCAAACTGGGGGCGGCTGCCCTGTCGTGGCGGGCGTCCAACGACCTTCAGGCCGCGCCGCCGAAGCGCACCGGGTAGTGCAGCCAGCGGGTGAATCGCTCGGTGCGCAGGTCGCGCTCCGGCGCGGCATCCGGATCCGGGCTGACACCCCGCCGGGCCACCGCCTGGAGCTCGAGCGCCACAAGCCCGAAGACGTGATCGCCGTCGACCGCGAAGGTCCCGGGCACCGGGAATCCGCCGCCGACCGATCGGCCGGGACACTGGTGCGCGCCCGCACCGAACGACAGGCCCCACCGTGCGACGTTCGGATCGACGGTACGGTCCGGATCGAAGTCGTCCGGCCTCGCGCCGAACAACGGATCGCGGTTGCCGCTCGTCACGTCGAGGATGACCTGCGCGTCCTTCGGGATACACACCCCGCCGATCTCGGTCTCGGCCTCGGCGCGCCGTCTCATCCTTGGCGTCGTCGGCCGGAGCCGCAGGGTCTCGAGGACGACCCGCTGGGCGAACAGGAGGTCGGCCGCGATCCGCTCGACGAGCGCCGGCCGATCGTCGCGGGCGAAGACGAGGTCGAAACAGTTCACGAGGGTCTGCGCGCTCGTATGCGTGCCGCCCTGCAGGTAGGTTGCCACCTCGCGCAGGATCCGGCCCTGGTCCAGCGCCAGGGACGGGTCCTCGACGTGAAGAAGAAGGATGGTGAGGATGTCCTGTGGCAGCTCGGACTCCGCGAGCGCGCCACTGCGTACCCGGGCGATGAGGGCCTCTCGTGCCGACCGCGAGGGAGCCATGAAGTCACGCTCCAGCTCGGCGTACGTCCGGCGCACCAGCTCGCGCACGCGATCGGGATCCCTCGCGTCGAGGATCGCGCTGCCCTGCGAGAGCACGTCGACGTGGTGGACGAGCGCCCGCAGCTGCTCGAGCGATCGCGAGTCGTGATCGATGCCGGCGCGGCGCGCGGCGAGGACGACGCTGAGCAGCTCACCGATGTGGAAGAGGTCGACCTGCTCGCGGTCGATGAGCACATCGAGGAGCTCGTTCATCACCTCGGGGAAGAGCTCCCGCTCATAGAGGCGCAGCACGTCGGCGCGGAACTGCGTGTTCTCGACGCGCCGGCGCGCGCGATGCGTCGCGCCGTGGCTGATGCTCACAACCCCATCGCGGATGTTGCCGTGCTCGTACGAACGCCTATCGAAGCTCCGCGAGAGGTTGGGATCGAACAGCGCGGCACGGATGTCCGCGTAGCGGTCGAACACCACGGTGGCCGTGAATTCGGTCAGCACGTCGTTCGATCCCACCTGATCGGTCAACGCGCTGCGTCCATGTCGGGAACGGGATCACCGTCCTCGCCACGGATCTCGATGGCGTGGGTCGGGCAGTCGCTCCGGGCGCGTAAGAGCCGCACGCGATCCTGCATCGCCGCACCGGGCTGCGGCACCGAGACCCCGATCGACTCGTCGATACGGAAGGCGCCGGGCAGCAGCCGGACGCAGTCGCCGGAGCCGATGCAAAGCTCGGGATCGACGCTGACCTCGGGCTCCATCAGACGGACACCGCCACCGTGGGCTCGGGTGTGGCCGTGGCGTCGAGGCCGCGCCAGAGCGCCCGCACCGAGAACAGTCCGAGCGGGACGAGGACCAGGCCTGCGATGCACGCAGCGGTCAGGCCGAATGTCGCCGCGATCACGCCCGCCGCGAGGGCAGAGAACGGACGGTTCCCGAGGTGGGCCATCTGGTGGATCGACATGAGCCGGCCACGGAGTGCGTCGGGTACCTCGGTCTGTAGCGCGCCGGTCACGATCGGGAAGCAGAACGAGAACCCGACACCGATCGCGCCGACGCCGACGACCGCGACCGGGAGGGTAGTCGCGACGCTGGTGAGCGCGAGGCCGGTGCCCTGAACGACGAGACCGATGGCCGGGATCACCCGTGACAGGTCCCGCCTACGGAGCGGAATGAACGCGAGCAGCCCGAGGGCCGATCCGGTGCTCAGTGCCGCGACGATCAGGCCGGTGTCCGTGCTCGGTAGCCCTAGCCGCTGCACCGCCAGCACGGGCGCGGTGGTGCGGACGACCTCGAGCATCGCGCTCGTGGAGATCACGGCGAGCAGCGCGGACACGACCCACGGCTGCGCCCGGACGTACGCCCCGACGCTGAGCCGCGCCACGGCGGCTCCGGCGCGCGTGGCCTCGCGCGACACGCCGCGTCCAAGCTGCCGGCGGTAGAGATACGCCATCGCGAGGATCGGTCCGATGTACGTGGCCGCATTGATCGCGAAGGCCCACGAGTAGCCGCCCGTCGTGAGCACGAGCGTCGTGAGGACGGGGCCACCGATCTGGCCCCCGATGAACTGCAGCGTATTGAGGCCTACGGCCTCGGCCAGCAGCGCACGCGGCACGAGCGCAGGGAGGATCGCGATCATCGACGGCTTCGCGATGCTCCACGAGGTCTGCAGCGCGAAGGCGGTCGCGATGACGTGGAACTCGGTCGCGGCACCGCTCGCGACCACGACAGCGAGTGCCGACGCAATGACCAACGATACCGTCTGGAGCGCGATGACGATCGCCCGGCGGTCGAAGCGGTCCGAGAGGATGCCGCCGGTGACGGAGAAAACGAGGATCGGGAGGAACGTCGCGAAGTTGAGGATGCCGACCGCGAGTGCCGAGTGCGTGAGGTCGTAGACGTACACCGAGCCCGCGACGTTCTGGACCCAGGTGCCGATGTTCGAAAAGAGCCCGCCGGCCCAGTACACGGCGAACGCGCGATGACCGAACGGGCCGAGCCGCGACGCGATCGTCCGGCTGCTCAGCGCCACGCTTGACCAGTCGTCATCTCGTCCGCCATCTCACCGTTCTTGCATACAATCTAGCCGCGTGACCGGAAGCACTCCCATTAAAGGAGTGACGGGCACGGGAAGGATCGCGAGATGAGCGAGAAGGTCACGCCGATCGGCCAGGCGACCGCCGAATCCCGCAAGGCCCAGCTCGACCGCATCATCGCGACGAATGCGGCACGCGATCTGACCGCGCAAGACCTCGTCCTGACCTCGATGCGCGAAGCGATCCTGAGCGCGGCCCTTCCGCCCGGCATGCGGCTGCGGCAGGAAAAGCTCGCCGAGCTCTTCGGGACGAGCCGGATCCCCGTGCGCGAGGCGCTCCGAGCGCTCGAATACGAAGGTCTCGTGCGGTCGATGCCCCGGCGCGGCTTCGCGGTCACCGAGCTCGACGCTGATGACGTCGAGGAGGTGTACGACCTCCGGATCCTCCTCGAAAGCCACGCCGTACGGCTGGCGGTCCCCCTCATCACCGATGAGGACCTGAAAGCGCTCGAGGACCTGTATAGCTCGATGGTCATCGCATCATCGGGTGACGAGCAGCTCGCCGCGCGCGAGCAGTTCTACAGCCGGCTGTTCTCGATCACGGGCAGGCCGCGGCTCGTCGCCCAGATCTCGCGCCTTCGGCAGGAGATCGCGCGATCGCTGCGCTGGCCGACGCTGCAGCATGCGCCCGAGCATCACGAGCGCTTCCTCGAGGCGATCCGTGCCGGCGACGCTGACGGAGCGGCCGCGCAGCTGGCGAGCCACTACCGGCGCGTTGCCATCCTCATCCGGCGCTACCTACGCGATGCTTCGGCCAACGATCGGGTGACCATGGCGACGGCGGATGTGGTCACCGACCTAGCGGTAAGACGGCGCAAAGCCAAGTGAGAGAGGGATTCGATGCGACTGAGCGGTAAGACCATCATCGTGAGCGGCGCGGCTCACGGCATCGGGCGTGCGTACAGCGAGAAGCTCGCCGCGGAGGGTGCCAACGTCGCGCTCCTCGACATCGACGCGAAGCGCAACGAGGAGGTGGCCGCGGGCATCCGCTCGGCGGGCTGCAAGGCGATCGCCGTCGAGACCGACGTGCGCGACTTCGCCGCGTTCAAGCGCGCCGCCGACCGGACCGCGAAGGAGTTCGGATCCGTCAACGGCATTGTCAACAACGCCGGCATGCTCAACGTCATCCCGATCACCCGGTGCAACTTCGAGGACATCCCGGACGCCGAATGGGACGAGTCGTTCCGGCTCAACACGAAAGCCGCGTGGTACGGCTGCAAGGCCGTGCTCCCCCACCTCAAGGCAGCCGGCGGCGGCAGCATCGTGAACATCGCGTCGAGCACCGTCTATCGCGGCGTCCCGACCCGCGCCCATTACGTCGCCGCCAAGAGCGCGCTCATCGGCTTCGGCCGCACGCTCGCGAAGGAGCTCGGTCCCTATTGGATCCGGGTGAACACCGTCTGCCCGGGCAGCACGCTCAGCGAGGAGAACCCAGACGCGGAGACCATCGCCATGCGCGAGGCGCCGGTGAAGATCCGCTGCCTGCCACGCGTCGAGAAGCCCGCCGACCTCGTTGGGACGATCGCGTTCCTGGTCTCCGATGACAGCGCCTTCATGACCGGTCAGACGCTCCTGGTCGACGGAGGAAGCGCTTTCAACTAGGCGCCGGCCCATCGTGCGCCCGAGGGCGAGCCCCTTTTCAATGGATCTCGGGCCGCCACACCTCGAAGCGCTTCTCCAGCCTTCTGACGAGCTCGCCCGAGGTGATGCCGAAGAGGCCCAGGATCACGACACCGAGCATGACCCGTGATGTGTCGAGGAACGTGCCGTAGAACTCGATGTAATAGCCGATACCCTGATTGGCGGCCAGCTCCTCCGCGACGACCACGCCGACCAGCGCCCTGCCTGACGCTATTCGGATCCCCGTGAGCAGGAACGGAACGGTCGTGGGGAGTACGACCGAGCGGAACTCCAGCCACCTCGACGCGCCGAAGCTGCGCGCCAGGTCCCGATGCCGTTCCGCCACCGCATGCACGCCCGCCATCGTGCTGACGATGACCGAGAAGAACGCCAGGAGGAACACAAAGATGGCCTTGGACTCAAGACCGATGCCGGCGACGAGGATGATCAGCGGAGCGATCGCCGCCTTCGGCGTCGAGTAGATCCCGAAGAGCAGCAGGCTGACCACGTGGTCAACGCGCCGGAACATGCCGATCAGGAGTCCGAGGGGGATGCCGAGGGCGAGAGCGGCGGCGAACCCGAGACCGTATTCGGCTCCGCTGCTGGCGAGGTGCGGCCAGATGGTGCCCGAGCCGAAGTCGCGCGCCGCCGCATTCCAGATGAAGGACGGAGAGCTGAGCAGCGACCTGCGGTAGAGACCGAGATCCGCGGCAAGCTCCCAGAGCACGATCACCAGCACGAATCCGAGCGTGCCGTACAACAGCCGCTCGTTCGCGCGGCGGAACCGCTGCACCGGGCCGAGCCGCCCAGGGTCCCCAAGGCCGGTGGAGCGCGTCGCAGTCGCCGCCACGACTAGGTAGCGTCCGTCGGCGCGGCGACGGACACGCCGTGGGTCGTGAGGAGCTTCCAGATCTGGTCGGCGTATCCGGTGAACTCCGCCCGCCGTTTGACGTCGAGCGCCCGGGGCCGTGGCAGATCGATGCGGATATCGGCGAGGATCCGGCCGGGACGAGCCGACATCACGACCACCCGGTCGGAGAGATAGATGGCCTCGTCGATCTGGTGGGTGACGAAAACGACGGTCTTCTTCGCGGCGTTCCAGATCCGCAGCAACTCGGCCTGCATGACCTCGCGTGTCTGCGCGTCGAGCGACGCGAACGGCTCGTCCATGAGGAGGATCTCGGAGTCGACGGCGAGCGCTCGTGCGAGATTCGCGCGCTGCTGCATCCCTCCGGAGAGCTGATAGGGGTAGCGGTCCGCGAAGCCCGCGAGGCCGACCAGCTCGATGAGCGGCATGGCCCGTTCGCGGGCCTGCTTGCGCGGCACTCCCGCACACACGAGTCCGTAGGCGACATTGTCCAAGACCGAGTACCAGGGGAAAAGGGCCGCATCCTGGAACACCATCGCGTCCTCACGGCCGTTGCCGGCGGCGCGCAGCCGGATCTCCCCGGCCGTTCCCTTGAGCAGACCGTTCACGATCTTGAGGAATGTCGACTTGCCGCAGCCGCTCGGACCGAGCAGGCTCACGAACTCGCCGGCGCGGACGTCCAGGTCCATCGACTCGATGGCGACGAGGCTCGTGTCGGACTTCCGGTCCCGGTATTCCATGTGCACCCCGCGGGCGATCAGCGCGAAGCCTGTATCCATCGATCAGTTCCCTTCTTCCGCGACGTTCAGGCTCGGACGCCAGCGCTGCATGCGCCGTTCGATCCGGCCGGCTGCCTCCGTCGTGATGACGCCCATGAGCGTGAATAGGAGGATGCCGAACATCATCCGATCGCTTTGCAGCGAGTCCGCGGCCTTGCCGATCAGGACCCCGAGGCCCTGCGTTTGCGCGTACAGCTCAGCGATGACGACACCGATCAACAGCCGACCGAGGGCGAGCCGCACGCCGGTCGCGATGAACGGCACCGTTGCCGGAAAGATCACGGACGTGAACAGGCGGCGGTTCGACGCGCGGAAGCTCCGTGACACGTCGAGGATCTGTGGCTCGACCGTGCGGACCCCCTCCACGGTCGGCAGGAGGATGGAAAAGAAGCCCCCGAGGAAGACGATGACCATCTTCATCTCGATCCCCAAACCGACCCACAGGACCACGAGCGGGATGAGCGCGGGACGCGGGACCGCATTGAAGAAGTTCAGCCATGGATCGAACGTGAAGGACACCCGGCGATACCAGCCGATCGCGAGACCAAGGGGGACCGCGAGCACGAGGGCCGCGATGAATCCGACGGTCACCTCGGTCACGCTGTAGCGAACGTCATCCCAGAACCGCGGGACCTGGACCTCTGCGACGGCCGCAGCGACGATGTCGACAGGTGAGCTAAAGAAGAATGGATCGATCCAGCCCACCATCGATCCCACCTGCCACAGCGCGAAGAACGACACGAGGCCGGTGATGCCGAGGATGGCGCGCTCGTTCCGGCGATACCAGCGCCCGAGCGGGCTGCGATTGCGCCGGACGCGCGGGCCGATGACGCGGTACACGGGTCCCTGGCCTGTTGACGCGCTGAGGCCCGACCCCGTGGCTGTTGCTGAGTCACTCATCCCGAGCGCACTGTAGACAATTCCACGGCCTTTGTAATGCACCGGATCGCCGGACGACTACGCGAGGGTCGCGCTCTCGAGCTTCTCCTTGTCGACGACCTTGTCGTATCCGCTCCACTGCGCCTCGTAGAAGAAGCGGACCCCGAACTCGATGCGCAGCGTGCGGGTGCGGGCATCTGAGCCATTGAAGTGCTCGTGCACCGTCATGCGCGGAGGCACATGGACGGCGTCACCCTGCTCCCAGTCGTACCGCTGGCCATCGATCTCCGAGTACCCCTGCCCCTCGAGCACGTAGAGCATCGCCTCGGTGTGCGCATGCCTGTGGCTGCCCGAGTGCGGCGCCTCTTCGAAGATATTCGTCATCGACACGGCCTTCGCGCGGAAGCCGTTCGTCTCATCGCTCGGGCTCTCGCTCCCGCCCATGAGGATCCAAATGCCGGCATGACGGTGAGCGCTCTTCTGCTCACCCTTCGGGTGGGCGTGGCCTGACAGGCGGCGCGCCTTCTCATCGATCGCGTCCTCGAGGTGCAGCGCGATGCGCCGGCCATCAGCGCCGAACTGCGACGTCTCCGCCGGGTAGCGCGCGGCAAGCTCGCCGCGATCGGGGCCTTTGTCCTCGAGTTGCACGAGACGGCCGAGCTTCGCGGCGAAGTCGAGGTCCTGGGTGACCGCTGAGATGTACGTGGCCTTCTCGCTTCCGGTGTTCACGTGCTGGTGCTCTGCGCGGTACGGGATATGGAGGGTCGTGCCCGGCTTCCAGTCATAGCGCGCGCCGTCGATGACGCTGAAGCCCGTGCCCGACGTGATGTGGATCGCCTCTTCCCCGTGCACGTGCTTGCCGGTGCGGGACCCCGCCGGGATCTCGGCGGCGAGGAGCGCCGTGCCCTGGGTCGGGAAGCCGCTCGCCGGACCGATGAGCATCGCCACCCGAAAGTCCTGGGGCGTCTCGATCCACGTGAGATCCTTGCCGCGTGCGATGACGGGCGGCGCGACCAGACGCTTCTCGAGGTCCGTGCTCGCATCGAGCCAATCGCGATAGAAGTCGCTCATTCGATCCCCTCCAGTCTTTGACCACTGTATGTATACCGAATACCGTTAGCCAAAGCGCGCGGCCCGGAGCGTACGGGCGAGCGCTTTGAACGGAAGGGGGACGCGAATGCCGCATAGCTCCGCCCACCCTCCCGGATCCGCGACCCAGCTCGATCGGCCCGACGTCCGAAGCATCGAGGAGGTCGTGACCACCGCGCTTCGCGACGCGATCCTCTCCGGAGAGCTTCGTCCGGGCGAGCGTCTGCTCCAGGAGCAGCTCGCCGATCAGCTCCGGGTCAGCCGGATCCCCCTTCGCGACGCGCTCCGCCGGCTCGAGGCCGAGGGGCTCGTGCGCATCGGGCCACGCCGCGGCGCCGAGGTTGCCTCGCTCAGCCGCGCCGACGTCATCGAGCTCTATGACCTGCGGATCGCGCTCGAACCCGAGCTGATGCGGCGCGCGGTCAGCGCGCTCGAGCCCGCCGACATCAAGCGGCTCGTCGATATGTCCGAGCAGATGGACCAGAGCAGCGACGAGCCGGCTGAGGGCCGGCGCGCGCGTCGCCGGTTCTACAGCGAGCTCTACACGTACGCCGACAAGCCGCGGACGCACAAGCTGCTCCTCGGACTGCGCGATGACGTCCAGCGCTACCACGTGATGAAGAACAGCGAGCGAGCGTTGCACGATCACGCCGAGCTCCGGGAGTGCATCCGGGTCAAGGATGCCGACCGGGCCGCACAGGTCCACAGCGAGCACCTCCGGCGCGCGTGCGCCGATCTCGTCGACGCACTTGAGCGTGAAGGAGCGGCATGAAGACCGAGCGGGTCGGGTTCTACAGCGGCGGCGCGCGGCTGAGCGGGTTCCTGCACCGGCCGGATGCTCCGGGCACGGCGCGATCGCCATTCATCGTTCAGGGCCCCGGGTGGCTCGGCCTCGCGGACGCGAAGCTGTACCAGCCGTACCACGAAGCATTCACGAAAGCGGGCTTCGCGGTCCTCATCTTCGACTACCGCGGATTCGGTGAGAGCGAAGGCGACCGCGGCACCATCTCACCGGCCTGGCAGCTCGAGGATTGGCGCAACGCGCTCTCGTATATGCGGTCTCGCGACGACATGGATCCGCTGCGCGCTGCGATCTTCGGCAGCGGCGGCACCGGTGGCGGCAACGCCATCCTGGTCGCCGCGTACGAGCCCGACGTGCGCGCCACGATCAGCCAGGTGCCGGTGGCCGATGGCCGTGACTGGCTGCACCGCATGCGGCAGGAGCACGAGTGGATCGCGTTCCTCGCGAGCGTCGAGGCGGACCGTCGCGCACGCGCGACGGGCGGGACGGGCACGACCGTGCACCCCCGCGAAGGGATCATGGTCGAGACGCCAGAGCGGCGCGCGAGCGCGGTCAAGGCGGACGTCGACTCGCGGATCCCGAGCGCGGTGCCGCTCAGCGTCGCGACCGGCATCCTCGAGTACCGGCCGTTGGACCTGGCGCCGAGGGTCCGCGGATTGATGGTGATCGGTGTTGCCGACGACGCCGTCACGCCGACCGATCACGCCGAGCAGCTCTACGCCGCGGCACGCGCGCCGAAACGGCTGGTGCTGCAGCGCAACACCACGCACTACGCCGCGTACAAGCAGTACGCCGGCCAGGTCATCCCGCTGATGGTCGAGTGGCTCCGTGCCCTCGTGCTGCGGGAGGACGACATCGAGATCCGCGAGGGGACCGCACAGGAGGAGACCGTGACATTCATCGGAGGGTCGGCCACAGCATGACGAACGACATCGTGATCCGCGGCGCGACGGTGGTATTCGAGGACGGCGTGCGCCGCGCGGACCTGTCCATCGCCGCGGGCAAGATCTCGGCGATCGACGAGGCCGGCAAGGCGCCAAGGGGAACACGCGAGATCAAGGCGGAGGACCTGGTCGCGCTTCCCGGTCTCATCGACATGCACTCGCACCATCGCGAGCCCGGTTTCAGCCACAAGGAGGACCTCGCGCACATGGGCGCGCAGTGCGCCGCCGGTGGTGTGACCGTGTCGGTCGCCATGCCGAACGTGAGCCCGGCGCCGACGAACCTCGCCGACCTCGACGGCATGATCGAGATCTACCAGCAGCGCGCCCAGACCGACTGGAATGTCAACGCGTCCGGCGTGCAGCTGGACGAGATCCCGAAGATGGTCGCGCGCGGCATCCTCGCGTTCAAGATCTTCATGGTGGTCGACACCGGCCGCTCGTACCCGCACATGCCGGGCATCGGCCTCCACGAGCACGGCGAGCTGTATCAGCGCATGAAGGCGGTCAAGGCGACCGGGCTTCCGCTGATGATCCATCCGCACGACCAGTCCCTTATGGACGCGATCGAGAAGGAGTACTGGGCCCGGGGCGAGCGAGACTTCCGCGCATACGCGAAGGCCTACGCCCACGACGACGGCGTCATCTGGGACAGC
>JBBQHN010000024.1:0-19491 GCA_038324015.1 Candidatus Limnocylindria bacterium
CGCGCGGGCTCGGGGTCATCAGCCCGTCAGCGGCAGGAAGTTGAACAGCTGGTTGAGGCGCGTGAGCTGGCCCGAGAGGAGCAGGAGGCCCATGACGATGACCAGCGTACCGCCGACCGCATTCACCGCACGGATGTGCAGACGCACCCAGTCGAGTGCGCGGCGCACGCTCCCGAGGCCGCCCGCGACGAGCAGGAAGGGCACACCGAGCCCCAGCGAGTACGCAAGGAGGAGCACGGTGCCCGACGCGAGGTCCTGGTCAAGCAGCAGCGTGAGGATGGTCGCGAGGTACGGGCCGATGCACGGCGTCCAGCCCGCGCCGAACGCGACGCCGATGAGCGCGCTGCGGCCGTAGCCCGATGTGGTGCCCTCGATGCGAATATCGGTTGCGCGCTCGAGGAACGGGATCGTGATGAGCCCGACCATGTGCATCCCGAGGACGACGAGGACGAGCCCGGCGATCCGCTGTAGCCATTCGACGAACGAGGCGCCCAGCGAGCCGAGCAGCGCGATGCCGATCCAGAGCAGCGTGAACACCGCCGTGAAGCCCACGACGAAGACCGCGGCGTGCGCGACGGTCCGGCGACGATCGGACCCGGTGACCGCGCTCTCACCGGCGAGGTTGATCAGATACGCGGGGACCAGCGGGAGCACGCACGGAGAGAGGAACGAGAGCATCCCTGCGCCGAAGGCGATCGCGAGATTCATCCGATCGCGTGGGCGAGGTCCGCAATGAGGTCGTCGACGCTCTCGATGCCGACCGAGAGCCGGATGAGACCGGCTGGCGGCGCGAGCTTCGTGCCCTTCACCGAACCGTGGGTCATCGCGAGCGGCACCTCGATGAGCGACTCGACGCCGCCGAGCGACTCGGCGAGCGCGAAGATGCGCGTACGCGCCACGACACGCTTGGCGGCCGCCTCGCCGCCGCTCTTCAGCTCGAAGCTCAGCATCCCGCCGAACGAACGCATCTGCTTGCGTGCGACGGTGTGCTGCGGATGCGTCGGGAGGCCCGGGTAGTTCACGCTCTTCACCTTCGGGTGGTCCGAGAGCCACTCCGCGATCGCCATTCCGTTCTGCGAGTGGCGCTCCATGCGGAGCGCGAGCGTCTTGATGCCACGCAGCACGAGCCAGCTGTCAAAGGGACCCGGCACACCGCCGGCGGCGTTCTGGATGAACTTGAGGCGCTCGTGCAGATCCGCTGCGTTGCCGACGACCGCGCCGCCGACGACGTCCGAGTGTCCGCCCATGTACTTCGTCGTGGAGTGCGTCACGAGGTCGGCGCCGAGGAGGAGCGGCTGTTGGAGGTACGGGCTCGCAAAGGTGTTGTCGACCACCGCGAGCGCCTTCGCCTTATGCGCGAGCTCGGCGATCGCGGCGATGTCGATCACTTTGAGCATCGGGTTCGTCGGCGATTCGATCCAGACGAGCTTCGTCTTCTTGGTGATCGCGCGCTTGGTGGCCTTGTGGTCGCGCATGTCGACCGCGGTGAGCCCGATGCCGTGCCGCTCGAAGATGCGCTTGAACAGCCGGTACGTGCCGCCATACACGTCGTCCACCATGACGACGTGGTCTCCGGCATTCAGGAGGTGGGCGATGGCGTCCTCGCCGGCCATGCCCGAGGCGAACGCGAGGCCCCAGGCGCCGGACTCGAGCGCGGCGACGCAGGTCTCGAGGGCCTTGCGGGTCGGGTTCGCGGTGCGGGCATAGTCGAAGCCCTTGTCCTTGCCGACAGCTTCCTGCGCGAAGGTGCTGGTCTGGAAGATCGGGACGGTCACGGCACCGGTCCCTTGCTCGGGCTCCTGGCCGGCGTGGATCGCGAGGGTCTCGAAGCTCTGCTTGCGGAGGTCCTTGCTCATGACCCAAGTATGAGCGCGCCCGCCGGTCAGCGGGATGCGCGCCGCTGATGTGCAACGAATTCGAGCAGGTCCGCCCTGGTGATCACGGAGACCGGCCGGCCATCGTCGACCGCGAGCAGCGCGGACACGCCGCCCGCGAGCTCCGCGTAGAGCCGCTCGATGTCCTCATCCGAGCGCACGACCGGGAACGGTGCTTCCATCACCCGCTCGACGGTGGCGTCGACGAGCGCGGGCTCGCGGAAGACCCGGTCCAGCATCGTGCGCTCCTGCACGCTGCCGACGATGTCGTCGACCGTCTTCAGCGTGCCGTCCGCGATCACCGGGATCTGCGAAATGCCATAGCGCTGCATCGTGTCGATCGCCGAGCGCACCGTGTCGCCGCGCGAGACGGTGACCAGCTGCGGCGTGCCGCCTTCCTTGTCGCGCATGACGTCACCGACGCGCATGAGGTGCGCGAATCGCTGCAGGAAGCCGTTCTGGCGCATCCATTCGTCGTTGTAGAGCTTGGACAGGTACGACTTCCCGGAGTCCGGCAGCAGCACCACGACGAGCGCCTGCTCATCCAGCTCCTTGGCGAGCTCGAGTGCTGCGAACATCGCGGTGCCGGACGAGACGCCGGCGAGGATCCCTTCCTCGCGGGTGATGCGACGCGCGGTGAGGAAGGTGTCCCGGTCGGACACCGTGAACCAGCGGTCGACGATCTTCGGGTCGAACGTGCCTGGCCAAAAGTCCTCGCCGATGCCCTCCGTCTTGTACGGGTGGACGTCGCCGGTGTAGATCGAGCCTTCGGGATCCGCGCCGACGATCGTGATGCCCGGGTCCTTCTCCTTGAGGTAGCGGCCCGCGCCGGTGACCGTGCCTCCCGTACCGATGCCCAGGACGAAGTGCGTGAGCTTACCCTCGGTCTGATCCCAGAGCTCGGGTCCGGTCGTCCGGTAATGCGCCATGACGTTCTGCTGGTTCCAGTACTGGCCGGGCATGAAGCCGCCGGGCAGCTCTTTCGCCAGTCGCTCGGCGACCTTGTAGTAGGAGAGCGGCGAATCCGGTGCGACAGCGGTCGGACAGATGACCACCTCGGCGCCGTAGGCGCGCAGGGTGTCGCGCTTTTCCTGGCTCTGCTTGTCCGGGAGGGTGCACACGAGGCGGTAGCCCTTGAGCGCCGCGGCGATCGCAAGGCCGACGCCGGTGTTGCCGCTCGTCGGCTCGACGATCGTGCCGCCGGGCCGCAGGAGACCGCGCTTCTCGGCATCCTCGATCATCGCGAGCCCGATGCGGTCCTTCACCGAGCCGCCGGGGTTCAGCATCTCGAGCTTCGCGACGATGCGTGGCTTGAGGCCCTTCCCGAGGCGCTTCAGCTGGACGAGGGGCGTGTTGCCGACGACCGCGAGGACGTCAGGCGCGATGGGCATCGGTCGAATCCTAGTGCGCGCGCGGCTCCACGAGGAGATACACACCGGTCACGACGAGGATCGCTGGCACGAAGAACGGCTGGAACCAGTCCGGGATGAGCTCGACCTTGGCGAAGAGATCCGCGAGCGCGACCACGCCGATGATGGCGGCGACGGCGAGCGGGATCCTGCGCGACGGTGACAGGAGGTAGATCACGACGAACGCGACCGCGAGCGAACCGAGGAAGATCGCCGAGGCGTCGTTCTGGAACGCCGGGATCGCCTGGGGGATGATCAGGCCGAGGCCGAAGCCGATCATCGTCGCGGCGGGCACGAGGTAGACGAACTGCTGCGTGCCGGCGGCCCACGCGACCGCGAACGCCACACCGAGGAACAGGAACAGGTAGGAGCCGGCGTCCTTGACCCCGAGCGGCGGCAGCAGGACGGCGGTGCCGACGGCGAGCAATACCGTTCCGCCGAGGACGCCGCGCCCGCCGGTGATCCCTCTCATGCTCGGTGGCAGTCTACCGGTCGACCAAGCGCCCTATCCGTTCCCCGCCTGACGCTCGATCCGCGGCAGTGGCTGGCCGCGCTCGAGGCCGATCGGCGGGTCGCCCTGCAGGGCCTCCGCGTACTTGAGACCAGTGCCGGTATTGAGGACGACGACATCCTCGTGGGCGGCGATGAAGCCCTGCTGCACGAGCAGGTGCGCTCCCACCAGGGCCGCGGCGCCTTCTGGACAGAGCAGCAGCCCCTCGCTCACGCCGGCGAGCCGCATCATCTCCGCCATCTGCTCGTCGCTCACCGCGATCGCGATACCGCTCGACTCGCGCAGGATCTTGAGCACCAGGAAGTCGCCGAGCGCCTTCGGCACGCGCATGCCCGCCGCGAATGTCGTGGGATCGGGCCACATCTCCGATTCGGCCTTGTCCTCATGGAACGCTTTCACGATCGGCGCGCAGCCCTCGGCCTGGACCGCGACGAACCGTGGCATCTTGTCGCCCTCGACCCAGCCGATCGCGCGCAGCTCCTGGAAGGCCTTCCACATCCCGATGAGCCCGACGCCGCCGCCGGTCGGGTAGACGATCACGTCGGGCAGCGTCCACCCGGCCTGCTCCGCGATCTCGAAGCCCATCGTCTTTTTGCCTTCGATGCGATACGGCTCCTTGAGCGTCGAGGCGTCGAACCAGCCGTAGTCGGCGCACGCGCGCTTCACGACCGCGCCGGCGTCGGCGATCGAGCCGTCCACGAGATAGACCCGCGCGCCATACGCGGCCGTCTCGCGCTGGATCACGCTGGGGGTCGTCGCGGGCATCACGACGATGACGCCGATCCCGGCGCGCGCGCCGTACGCGGCCCACGCCGCGCCGGCGTTCCCCGCGGTCGGCAGCGCGATGGTCGTCACGCCGAGCTCGCGCGCACGCGTGACGCCGACTGCGGCGCCCCGGGCCTTGAACGTCCCGGTCGGGAGCAGGCCTTCGTCCTTGATGAAGAGGCGATGGAGGCCGAGCGACTCACGGAGCGCGAATGGCTCGATCATCGGGGTGTTCCCCTCCCCGAGGCTCACGATGTTGTCGGGGTCGTCCATCGGCAGCAGCTCGCGGTAGCGCCAGAGCGAGGCCTGGCGACCCGCGAGCATGGACCGTGGCACCGCGTGCAACCGCTCGAGGTCGTAGCGCACGAGGTACGGGCCGCCGTCGGCCGGGCAGAGATTCGCGAGCTTGGTCGCGTCGGCGTGGGCGCCGCAGCGGGCGCACTCGAGGTGCGTGACGTACGAGCGAGCGGGAACGTGTGCCGGCTGGACCTCGCTCACGCCACGCGTTCGATCTTGGCGCCGAGCCCGCGGAGCCGACCGTCGATGTCCTCGTATCCGCGGTCGATCTGCTCGATGTTGTTGATGATGCTGGTGCCCTTCGCGCACAGCGCCGCGCCAAGGAGCGCCAGGCCGGCACGGATATCGGGGCTCTGCACCTCGGTGCCGTAGAGCTGGCTCGGGCCGATCACGAGCGCGCGGTGGGGATCCGCGAGAAGGAGCCGCGCGCCCATGGTCTCGAGCGTCCCGAGCCAGAACATCCGCGCGTCGTACATCCACTCGTGGATCAGCACGGTGCCTTCGGCCTGCGTCGCGAACGCGGTCGCCATGCTCGTGAGGTCGGACGGGAAGCCCGGCCACACCTGCGGCTGGACCTTCGGGATCTTGCCACCGATGTCCTGCTCGATGACGTAGTGCGCCTTCGCCGGCACATAGAGCGAATCCCCATCGACGCTCGAGTCGATGCCGAGACGCTTGAAGACCGCGCGGATCATGTGCAGGTGCTGCGGTGCGCAATGCTGCACCGTGAGCTCGCCGTGGGTCATCGCCGCGAGACCCATGAACGAGCCGACCTCCTGATGGTCGCTCCACACCTCGTGATCGACGCCGCGCAGCTCCGGCACCCCGCGGATCTCGAGGGTGTTGGTGCCGATGCCATGGACGCGTGCGCCCATCTGGACCAGGACCATCGCGAGCTCCTGGACGTGCGGCTCGCTCGCGGCGTTGCGGATGACGGTGCGGCCGGGCACGAGCACCGAGCACAGCAGCGCGTTCTCGGTCGCGGTGACCGATGCCTCGTCCAGCAGGATGTCGGCACCGACCAGTTCCGACGCCTCGAGGCCGAAGCCGGTCCGGTCATGCGCAAGCGTCGCGCCGAACCGCTGCAGCGCCAGCCAATGGGTGTCGGTCCTGCGGCGGCCGATGACATCGCCGCCGGGCGGACCGAGCGTGACCTTCTTGAACCGCGCGAGCATCGGCCCGGCAAAGAGAAGCGAGGTGCGGATGTCGCGCGAGAGCTTCGGATCGATCGCGGTCTTATGCACGTTCGCCGTGACGATCTTGACCGAGTGTTCGTCGAGCCACTCGACGCTCGCCCCGAGGGTGCTCAGGATCTCCAGCATCCCGTTGACGTCTCGGATGCGTGGCAAGTTCCGGAGGATGAACGGCTCGCTGGTGAGCAGGCTGGCCGCAATGAGCGGCAGTGCCGAGTTCTTATTGCCCTTGGCGGTGATCTCGCCACGCAGCGGGGTCCCGCCTTCGACGATGAAGCGCGCCATCGCCGCGTAGCCTAGACGCATGCCCCGATACGACGCGGTCGGCTTCGATCTGCTCACCGCCCTGCTGGACACGCTGCCGCTGTGGCAGCGGTACGCGGGGGACGGTGACCGCGGCGCGCGGTGGCACGCGGCGAATCAGCGGCTGCTGCGCGGCCGGCCGTACCGGGACTTCGCGACGCTCGTGCGCGAGAGCGCGGCGGAGGTCGGCCTCGGCCAGGCCCAGGCCGAAGAGCTTCTCGCGCACTGGGACGACACCGATCCCTGGCCCGACACGCCGGCGGCGCTTGCGTCGCTCGGCACGCTGCCGCGGTTCATCGTGACGAACTGCTCGAAGAAGCTCGGCCGGCTCGCGGCCGCCCGGGCGGGCACATTCGACCTGGTCATGACCGCTGATGAGGCGGGCGCCTACAAGCCGGATCCGCGGCCGTACCGCGCTGCGCTGGGCGCGCTCGGGCTCGAAGGCAAGCGCGTGCTGTTCGTCGCGGGGTCCGCGCACGACGTCGGCGGCGCGACGCGCGCCGGGATGGACGTGTACTGGGCCAACCGCCTCGGCGCCGCTGCGCCGGACGATGCGACGCCGCTCGCGCAGGCGCCCAGCTTCGGCCGGCTGGCCTCAGTCCTGAATGGCTGAGCACCCACCCGCGCAGCTCACGCTGTCCTTCGCGATCGGCCGCCCGGTGCGCGGCGCGAATGCCCTCATCACCCGCGACGACGGCAACACGGTCATCCCGACCACAGACGACGACTGGGACGACTGGGTGTCCGCCGGCGCGATCCGGAACTGGGCGGCGAACGACACGCTCCTCGACTGGCTCGACCGCTACGGCGGCGAGCACGGCATCGCGCGCGACGACCAGCGCGCTGCGTACGACGAGCGGTTCGATTTCCAGCGGTTCCTCGCCGCCCAGGGCCGCCGCTTCGAGGAGCGCGTTCTGGCGGATCTCGAGGAGCGCGTCGGGCTGAACCGCATCGAGGTCGACCGCGACAACGCCCGGTCCCTCGCGGCGGCGCACGCGACGGTCGCGGCGATGGAGCGCGGCGAGCGAGTCATCGCCGGAGGCCTGCTGCGCGATCCGCAGGCGCGGACGTACGGCCGCGTCGATCTGCTCGTGCGATCCGACGTCCTCGCCGAGCTGTGCGTGGACGCGTTCGGCGAGACCGACGATCCGAGCGTCCCGGCGCCCGCCTTCCACGGCACGGCGTGGCACTACCGCGTCATCGACGTGAAGTTCTCGACGCTCGAGCTCCTGAAGGACGGTGGCCTGTCCACCTCGAGCCAGCTCAGCACGTGTGCGCAGCTGTGGACGTACAACCAGATGCTCGGCCGCGTGCAGGGCTACGTCGCCCCGTTCTCCTATGTCCTCGGACGCGGCTGGAAGCAGGGCAACAACGGACGTGGCGACACCTGCTGGGAGCGCCTCGGTCGCATCGCCGCCGACACGTACGTGCGGCCGCGCGAGGCCTCGCTCGGCGACGTCATCGCCGAAGGGGCCGCGTGGGTCCGTCGGGTGCGTCGAGAGGGCGCGGCGTGGCAGGTGCTGCCCGTGCCGTCGATCGACGAGCTCTGGCCGAACATGAAGAACGAGCGTGACCACCCGTGGCACGAGGCGAAGAAGGAGATCGCCGACGAGCTGCATGAGCTGACGCTGCTCTGGCGTGTCAGCGCGGCGATGCGCGATCGTGCCCGAGCTCGTGGCGTGGTGCGCTGGGACGACCCGCACGTCACAGCCGCGTGGCTCGGGATCTCGGGCGAGGTCTACCCGCCAATGTTCGACGCGCTGATCGCCGCGAACCGCGAGACCGGCCCGGCGGTGCGTCCAGCGCGTATCGGCGCGGACGAGGGCCGCTGGCGCGAGCGCGCATCGGTTGAGCTCTACGTCGACTTCGAGACGGTGAACGACCTCAACGACGACTTCACCGCGTTCCCCAAGAAGGGCGGCCAGTCGCTCATCTTCCAGGTCGGTTGCGGAGCGTACGTCAACGGGACCTGGGACTTTGCCCAATTCACCGCTCGCGCGCTCACCTCAGCGGCCGAGGCGGACATGATCGATGCGTGGCTCGTGCACGTCGACGCCGTCGCGAAGCGCGCCGGTCTCGCTGGAGCGGCGGAGGCGCGTCTCTTCCACTGGTCCGCGGCCGAGACCGTATTCATGGACGCGGCCTATGACTCGGCCCGCGCGCGACATCCCGATCGTGGCTGGCCCGAGCTCGCGTGGTACGACCTCCTCGAGAAGATCGTCCACCCGGAGCCGGTCGTCGTGCGCGGCGCGCTGCGATTCGGACTCAAGGCCGTGGCGCGCGCGATGAAGGAGCACGGGCTCATCGAGACCGAATGGGGTGAGGGCCTCGCCGATGGGACCGGTGCGATGGCCGGTGCCTGGGCAGCCGCCGCGATCGCGGCGCAGGACAAGACCGACCTGGGAGCGGTCGAGTTGATGGTCGAGGTCGCGCGCTACAACGAGATCGACTGCCGGGTCATGGCCGAGGTGTTGGAGCACCTCCGCCGGGAGCACTAGCGCGAGACGCGCGCCAGCGCCTGGTCGATGTCCGCCACGATGTCGTAGGGGTCTTCGATCCCGACCGAGACGCGGACGGTGCCGTCGGTGATGCCCAGCCGTGCTCGCTCCGCGGGATCGATGCGCCGGTGCGACGCCGTCGCCGGATGGAGCACCTCGGTGAACAGATCCCCCACCGTCGTCGCGGAGGCCGCGACCTCGAGCGCGTCGAGGAAGGTGTAGGCCGCCTCGCGGGTGTCGTTCCTCAGCGCGAACGTCACGACGCCGCCATGGCGCTCTCCGAACTGGTCCACGGCGAGCTCGTGCTGCGGATGCGCCTTGAGGCCGGGATAGAAGACCCGCGCGACCTTCGGATGGCCGTCGAGGTGCGTCGCAAGTGCGATGGCGCCGGCGCATTGCCGGGTCACGCGAAGCTCGAGCGTGCGCAGGCCCCGGATCGTGAGCCACGCCTCGTGCGGTGGCAGGTACGCGCCGTCGCTCATGACCCGCTCGCGGAACCGGTCGACTTCCGCCTTCAGGCCGGCGATGCTGCCGCCCATCACGTCGCCGTGGCCGTTGATGTACTTCGTGAGCGAGTGGAGGACGGTGTCCGCGCCGAGCCCCGCGGGCCGGTACAGGACCGGCGTGGCGAACGTCGCGTCGACGCAGAGCTTCGCGCCCGCGGCGTGGGCCCGGTCGGCGAGCGCGCCGACGTCCGCGACACGGAGCAGCGGGTTCGAGATCGATTCCACGTACAGGAGCGCGGTCTTCCGTGCGCCGAGAGCGCGGTCGACGGCCGCAAGATCCGTCGGATCGACGAATGCGACGTCCGCGCGGCGCTCGGTCGTGAACCGCTGGAGCATCGCGCGGGTCGCGCCGTAGGTGTCCTCCTGCGCGACGATCCTGCCGCCCTCCGCGATCACGACGCCGAAGAGCGTCCCGATCGCAGCCATGCCGGTGACAAAGCAGACGGCGTCCTCGACCTCATCGAGCGACGCGAGTGCGCCCTCGAGGGCGCCGGTGGTCGGCGTGCCATAGCGGCCGTAGACCCAGCCGGCCTTCTCGTTGCCGAAGATGGCGTCCTGCTCGGCCATCGAGCCGTAGTCGAACGCGACGCTCTGTACGAGAGGTGGCACGAGCGGTGTGCCAGCACCGGACGGCAGAACGCGCGCGGCTCGCACCGCGCGCGTCCCAATGCGTTCTGGCTGCTTCTCCATACCGGGAGTATCAGGCTACGAGCCGATCGTCTCCTCGACCCGTACCTCGGGCGCGGGCTTCTCGGGGTCACCCGCGTCGAGCCGCTTGGCCTTCTCGACGAGCGAGGCGACCTTCTGGCCGCCACGACGCCCGATGCGTTCGAAATGGCCGGGACCGTACTTGTCGCTGACGGCCTTGCCGCCCTTGCGACCGATCTGCCCGAAGAACTCAGAGCCGTACCGCGCCGCGGTGCTCGAGCCACCCTTCTTGCCGATCTTCTCGTAGAACTCCGGCCCGTACTTCGCGGAGACGAGCTTTCCGCCCATCCTGCCGGCTTCAGCAACGGTCATCCCGCCACCTGGCTTCTTGGTTTGCGTTGCCATCTGCCTGCTCCTTTCACGGGGCTCGTAAGAGAGCCCGTGTAGCGAGGAAGAGAGGGGCAGGTGCTGTGCCCGAATCGACCCGGAATGGGCCGCGACGGTGACGTCTCGGTAACGGTTCTGTAACCAAGAATGGGTGCGGCCGGGTCCGGTTCAGCGGAGCGGCTGCACCTCGAGGTCGGTCAAGGGCTGTTCGCGGACGAATCGCATCACGATCGAGGCCGAGATGAGCGCACAGATGAGGCAGAACAGCCCGAGCACGCCGAACCCGGGGCCGTCCACCATCAGTCCGCCCACGATCGCGCCGACGACGATCGACATGCTCGCCACGGACGCGGAGACCGCGAGCATCGTGCCGCGGGCCTCGGGTACCTGTTCCGACATGAGCGTGTTGTTGGTCGCGAACCGCGCGCCGATGACGGCCGACAGGAGCAGGTTCAGGAGCGCGACAGCGGCAAGCGGCAGCGCGGCGTTCGTCACGACGAAGAGGATCGACGCCGAGATGACGATGGCACCGGCCACGATGCGCCGGTGGCCGAGCCGGTCACCGAGGCGGCCGCCGATCTGGCTGCCGATGATGACGCCAACGCCCTGGGTGAGAGCGACGGTCGAAGCGAGCCCTTCATTCAGACCGAACCGGCGCTGGAAGAACACGACGAGATAGGTCGCCCAGGTGAACCAATACAGCGCGCCGAGGAAGCTCGACGCGATGATCGCGATCGCCGATCGGTCACGGATGATCAGGGCATAAAGCGCGCGGATGCGTGCCTCGCGGTTCGTGCCTTGCGCGTTCGGCAGCCGGAACAACACCACGATCGCCGCGAGGATCGCCGTCACGCCCACGATCGCGAGGGACACGCGCCAGCTCGTGGCCTCCGACACGATGCCCGCGATCGGCACACCGACGACGCTCGCCATCGTGTTCATGCCGATCACCGCGGCGATGGCCCGCCCGCGCTCGCGGAAGGGGAATGTGTCGGCGACGGTCGCGTTCGCGTTGGGGAAGATCACCCCTGCGCCGACGCCCGACGCGATCCGCGCGGCGACGAGAAAGCCGAAGGTCGGCGCGGCGGCGGCGGCGAGCGTCGCGAGTCCCATGATCGCGGGACCGATGACCAGGAACGGCTTGCGCCCGATACGGTCGGAGTACGGACCGGCGAGGACAGCGACCGCGATGCCCGGGGCGCCGTATGCGGCGACCGCGAGGCCCGCAGTACCGGTCGAGATCCCGAACTCACGCGCGAGCGGCTCGAGGACCGGGCTCATGACGAGGCCGTTGTAGACGGCGCCGAACGACAGGAACCCCAGCACGAGGAGCAGCGATCGCGTGCTCCCCCCGGATACCTCCGCGCTCACACCGGAAGACCGGCAAAGGCGTGCAGGAAGCGGCCGAACGCGCGGATGTGATCGATGTAGTCGGCGACGGCGATGTTCTCGTTCGGCGCGTGGTTCGCCGAGCCCGCGTTGCCGGACCCGAATCCGACCGCGGGGATGCCAAGCTGATCGCAGACCTGGGCCATCGGCCCGGAGCCCGCCATGAGCGGATAGACGACCGGATCCGTGCCGTAGGCCGCGCGGTTCGCGGCAACGGCCGCCTTCGCGACGTCCGTATCCGGTGGCCAGCGCGACGGCCGCTCGCCGTGATGCGGCGTGATCTCGACATCGGTGAAACCCCGTGCGTCGAGGTGCGCGCGCAAGAGTTGGCGCACGAGCTCCGGCGTGAGGTCGGGGACGAGCCGGAAGTCGACCTTCGCGCTGGCGACGGCGGGAAGCACGGTCTTCGAGCCCTCGCCCTGGTAGCCGGACGAGAGCCCGCAGATGGTGCAGGTCGGCTCGAGGAAGTACGCGCGCTTGAGCGCGACACCGGTGGCGCCGCCGACGAACGCGTCGATGCCGTGGAGGCGCTTCCAGCCTTCCTCGTCGAAGGGCAGCGCCTCCAGAAGCGCGAGATCCGCAACGCTCGGCTCGCGAACGTGCTTCCTGAGCCCGTCGACCGTGATCTCACCCCGCTCGTTCTTGAGCGACGCGAGCGCCCAGGTCAGGCGCCACGCCGCGTTGGGCACGATCCCGCCGACCGACGAATGCGCGTCAAGCCTGGTCCCGCGGACCCGGAGGTCCACGTAGCAGATGCCCTTGAGCCCGAGGCTCACCGTGGGCCTGCCCGCCGCGTCCTTGTAGCCGGCCTCCCAGATGCAGCCATCGGCAGCCAGCTTGTCACCATGCACGCGCACGAAGTCCGCGAGATGCTCCGACCCGATCTCCTCCTCGCCCTCGAAGAGGATGCGGATGCGGAGCGGCAGGGGACCGACGGTCGCCTTGTAGGCCTCGACGGCCTGCAGCCGCGCCATGAGGTTCCCCTTGTTGTCGGACGTGCCGCGGCCGAACAGGAAGCCATCGCGCAGCGTCGGCTCGAACGGCGGCGTGCGCCACTCGTCGAGCGGGTCCGGCGGCTGCACGTCGTAGTGGTCGTACACCAGCAGCGTCCGCTCCCCCGCTCCCTGCTCGCCGATGATCGTCGGCGGTCCGCCGGGGACGCGCTCGGCGCTCGCGTTGAACCCCGCGTGTGTCGCGCGGTCCAGGACCGCACGCGCGGTCTCGTCGATGGCCGATCGCTGGGCCGAGACGGTGGGTAGGCGGATGAGCTCGGACAGCTCGTCGAGGTATTCATGCTCCCGCCCACGCACGTGCGCGTCGAAGGCGGCGAAGACATCCGGCACCGCCGGAATCTATCGCGAATCCGGCTACTCGGGGACGGTGGTCAGCCTCGTCTTGCTCTTGCCAAGCTCGCAGCGCGGTGAATACGGCGTGATCTCGATCCACCGCTGCTGGCAGAGGTACTGGACGATGCCGTCGGCGTCCTCGAGGGTCTCGCGCTTGTAGACCTTTGCGCGGGGGACCATGAAGATGCAGTCGCCGCAGTTCTCGGGCAGCGCAGGCCTGGGCCGGCCCGCTCGTCGCAATGCAGTGAGCGCGAACAGAAGCGCTGCGACCGTACCGATCGCCAGGATCAGCGCCAAGATGACGATGCCCATATCCGTCCGGCCCTCTCGTCCGTATCAACCGTATCAGGAGGGCCACGTGAAGAAGCTTTTGACGATGTTTGCGCTCGCGGGCGTGCTCAGCGCGTGCGGTGGCACCGGAGCCGGCGGCGCCACGCCGCAGCCCTCGGCCCCCGCGAAGACAGCCGTACCCGCGGTCGCGGGCAGCGAAGCGCCGAAGGACTACGGAAAGCAGACCCCGAAGCCGAGCGGATCGCCCGACGACTACTACGGGTACTAGGTGGGCGCAGCGCACCTGGTACCCGGCCCGTAGGGCTTGGGGTACTAGGTGAGCGCGATCTCCGCGCCGCGCTCGAGGCGCGCCGGACGCCTCGCGTTCGTGTAATCGAGCGCGATGAGCGAGCCGATCAGGATGACGATGCCGGCCAGCTGCCACGCGGTGACCGTCTGCGGCGGCGTCACGAAGTACAGGTTGACGATGATCCCGGTGATCGGGAAGGCGAGCTCGGCGAGCGTCGCGAGCGAGGCCGGGGTGCTCGCGAGACCACGGTAGTAGAGGAGCATCGGGAAGAGACCGGGGATCAGCGCGATCCCGATGTACAGCGGCACGTCGTCCATGCGGTAGTTCCCGAAGGCGGACGGGCCGCCGATGACCAGCAGCGTGATGAGCAGCGCCGGCAGTGCCGTCGTGAACCGGAGCGCGGTGAGCGTGGTGAACCGGACGGTCGAGAGCGCGTAGCGGCCGAAGACGGTGCCCGCGCCCCAGAGCGCCGCGGCGGCGATCGCGAAGAGCCCGGCGCTCACGTGGAAGTCCTCCCACGCCGCGCGCGGATCGAGCGGGTTCGGGATGACGATGCAGTACGCGCCGAAGATCGCGACCGGCACCCAGACCCAGGCGCGTCGCGAGATGCGCTCGCCGAGCCAGAAGTTCGCGAGGAGGATCGCGATGAGCGGCTGGAGCTTCTGGAGCAGCAAGGTCTCGATGAAGTGCCCGTAGCTGAAGGAGATCGTGAACAGGATCGTCGCGAGGCCGGATGCGCCGACGCCGATCGCGATGATCGCGATCCACTGGGCCCGCTTCAGCGCGCGGATCTCGCGCGCCGCGAGCCAGAGGATCGGGAGACAGACGACGGTCAGGACGATGTGCTCCATCGTCACGATCTGGGTCGCCTGCAGGATCGGTCCGCCACCGATGTGCTTGAGGAGTGGCGAGCGGAAGACCGTATCGGTGCCCCAGAGCATCGCGGCCAGGGCGACGAGCAGGACGGACAGCCGGTCGATCACGTTGCTAAGGATGACATGCGGACTCGGTCGGCCGCTCACGTGGTCGGTAGGTTTGCGGTGGTTCACCGGTGGTTGGTGGGGCCTGGCGACGGCGTTCCCGGGTCCGCGGAGGCTCTCGTTCGCTTGCCCGTCCCGGTCCTGATCGCGTGCGCGGGCTTCCTACCGGACGGGCCTGCGCTCACGAGAGCCCCCGCGGACCCATTCACCGCCCGTTGACTCCTCGCATCGCTCTCGAACCCGGCCGGACTGGCCCTTCCATGTAAGACTGGTATGGATGACGTTCATTCACCGGACGACACGGTCCTGCTGACCGAACACGAGCGCAGCGAGGCCGCCCTCCTTACCGAGATCGAGCCCGCCATCGGCAAGCTCATCGACCGTCATCTGACGGTCGCCAAGGAGTGGTTCCCCCACGACTTCATCCCCTATAGCCAGGGCCGTGACTTCGACAAGGAGCCCTGGACCCCCGACCAGCCCCGCCTCTCGGGCGTCGCCCAGACCGCGTTCGAGGTCAACCTCCTCACCGAGGACAACCTGCCCTCGTACCACTACCTGATCCGCGCGATCTTCGAGAAAGGCGACGGCGCCTGGAAGAACTGGGTGCACCGCTGGACGGCGGAGGAGGGTCGCCACGCGATCGTCATCCGCGACTACCTCATCGTCACCAGGAACATCGACCCGATCATGCTCGAGCGGGGCCGGATGCAGAACATGCAGCTCGGCTACGACCGGCCGTCCATGGGCGCGTTGCGCGGACTCGCGTACACGTCGTTCCAGGAGCTCGCGACCCGCGTGTCGCACCAGAACACCGGCCGCTTCTCGGCGGATCCGGTCGCCGACAAGATCATGGTCCGCGTGGCCCAGGACGAGAACCTGCACATGGTCTTCTACCGCGATGCGCTCCAGGCCGCGATGGAGCTCGCGCCATCCGCGGTGGTGAAGGCGATCGCCGCAGAGGTCATGAACTTCGCGATGCCCGGTGCCGGCATCGCCGGCTTCGTCCGTAAGGCCGCGAAGATGGCGGACGCCGGGATCTACGACCTGCGCATCCACCACGACGACATCATCTGGCCGCTGCTGCGCTACTGGAGGGTCTTCGAGCGAACCGACCTCGACCCCGAGGCCGAGCGCGCGCGCGAGGACCTCGCGCTGTTCCTTGGGAAGCTCGAGGCGAGCGCCAAGAAGTTCGAGGAGCGACGCGCGGCGAAGCGGGAGCACGAACTGCCCCGCTAGACCTGCGGGCCGTGAGGGAGTCGGACCCTCGACAAACGCCTTAGAAGAGCGCTGCTCTATCCACTGAGCTAACGGCCCACCGCCAATTATCACCGAGGAAGCACGCGCCAGGCTCCCTCGAAGGTCGCGGGCTCGCTACCTCTTTGGCAGGAAGCGCGCGAAGTCCGCCGGCTCGACGTCCGCGTCCTCGTGGTCCGGGAACAGGACGCACCCGGCCTCACGGAACGCGCGGGCGACGAACTCAGCGCACGAGTATTTGCCGAACGGCTCGTAGTGGAGATGGAGCCGGCCCACGATCCGATCGAGCAGGATGACGAGAAAGTCGAACCGGTCGAAGCTGTCACCGATCTGCGAGCGTGCCCAGTCGAGCGCCTTCGGTCCACCGCCAGTGGGTGCTGGGATCACCGTCCAGACATGACCGCCCTCTTTGGTGCGGAGGTCGCGCTGCACCACACCGCGCTGGCGCGCTTCGATGGTGAACGTGTCCTGCTCGAAGATCGCGACGTGGTAGTAGGGCGACCGGGTCAACAGGCTGATGAACACGCCGAGACCGCCCTGCGGCCGGGAGAACAGGAGAATGTCACCAGGCGACGCCGTCGCGAGCTGCGCCCAGGGATCCGCTTCGGGCGTCGTTAGCGTCCGGCGGTGTGGATCGCCGTCCCGACGGCCACGAGCGCGGCCTCGCGCAACGTCTCGGCCAGCGTCGGGTGCGCGTGGATCGTCGCGACGAGGTCCTCGGCCGTCGCCTCGAGGCGCAGCGCGAGGGTCGCCTCGGCAATGAGCTCGCTCGCGCTCGGCCCGACGATGTGCACGCCGAGGATCCGACCGTGCGCGCCACCGGTGACGAGCTTCACCAGGCCGTCGCTCTCGCCGAGCGCGAGCGCGCGACCGGACGCCTTGAACGAGAACCGCGAGGACTTCGCGTCGGGATACCGCTCCTTGGCCTGGGCCTCGGTCAGCCCGACCGTCGCGACCTCCGGGTGCGTGTAGACGACGTTCGGGACGACGTCGTAATCCATCTTCGCGTCCTCGCCAAGGATGACGTCGACCGCGACCTCACCCTGGGTCGAGGCGACGTGCGCGAGCTTGGGCGCCCGCACGTCGCCGATGCAGTCGCCGATCGCCCAGACGCCGTTGACGTTCGTGCGCATGCGCTCGTCGACGACGATGCCCAGCCGCTCCGTCTTGAGGCCGGCGTTCTCGACACCGCTGTAGTTCGCTACACGGCCGGCACCGAGGAGGACCTCATCGCCCTCGATCGACTGGGACTTCCCGTCGACCTCAAAGGTCACGGTCACGGTCTTGCCCTTGCGCGAGACCTCGGTGACCTTCGCGCTGGTCTTGATGTCCATGCCCTTGGCCGTGAGCGAGCGGACCAGGACGCGCACGAGCTCGGGATCCGCGTACGCGATCGGCTGCGGGAGCATCTCGAGCACCGTGACCTTGGAGCCGATCTCGGCGTAGAAGGTGCCAAGTTCGAGGCCGATCGCGCCGGCACCGATGACGATGAGCCGCTTCGGGACCTCGGAGAGCGCGAGCGCGCCGACGTTGTCGAGCGGCTTCGCCTCGGCGAGCCCCTTGATCGGAGGCATGCCGACCTTCGAGCCGGTGGCGACGATGATCGCGTTCGCCTTCACGGACCGCTCGCCGTCCTTCGCCTTGACCGTGAGCTCGCCGGGCGACGCGAGGGTGCCGTCACCGGTGAAGAGATCGACCTTGCGCGCCTTCAGGAGCTGCTCGATGCCGCCAACGAGCTGCTTCACGACCGCATCCTTGCGCGCGACGGCCTTGACGAGGGAGAACGAGGCGCCCTGGACCGTGATGCCGTGCTCCTCGCCGTGCGTCGTCGTCCAGAACGCGTGGCTCGAATCGAGGAGCGCCTTCGACGGGATGCAGCCGACGGTCACGCAGATGCCGCCGACGCGATCCCGCTCGACGAGCGCCACGCGCGCGCCCTTCGCGGCCGCGTACAGGGCGGCGACGTAGCCGCCAGGTCCGCCACCGAGGATCGCGATGTCGTACCGTTGCTCGCTCATTGCTCGAATAGCCTAGCCGCGCCGGACGCGTCGCGTTCCAGCGGATGCGCGCCGTAGCCGTGTCGGAGCATGTACCAGAGGTAGAGCGGGATGAACGCGATGCCGAGCCGCTCGTACTGCTCAACGTGGCGGCGCTCGTGTCGCCACAGTCCGTCGCTCGGCTCGTGCGCGCTGATGATCACGTGGCCGAACGTGATGGCCGCATACCCACGGAGCGTGATCAGCAGATGGGCAGCTCCCCGGTCGGACACATAGAGGAAACAGCCGTCGCGGATCCGCGGCCGCGCAAACGACAGGAAGCCGATGAGATGCCCGAGCGCGTCGGCGTGGTGGCCGCGGAGCGCGCGGGTCAGATCATTGAGCGACGCCGGCCACCACTCTGTCGATCGCCGCCGTGAGCTCGGCCTCGTTCGTCAGTCTGGAGTCGTAGCGAACGACGAGCTTATGGTCGAGCGCCTCGGACGTGACCGCGAGCACCCCGGGCAGCTGACGCGTTCCCGCTACCACCTGTAGCGCGCAGACGTGTCATATGAGCTCGGCAATATCGAGGGTCAGCTCACCTTCCGTGGCAACAAGGACGGCGACCGCCGTGCGCTCCGGCCCCGGCGTCACGATCGCGGCCGCCGCGGGCGGCGCGCACGCAGTGGCAACGAGGGAGACCAGCACGAGAATGGACGTCCTCACGGACGTCCATTCTGCGCTAGCGGTGTGAACGCGAGGGCTGGACTACTTGTCGGCTTTGAGCTTCGCGTCGCCGACCTTCTCCTGCATCTCGCCCTTGGCCTGGTCGGCCTTGCCGCTCCACTCGGTCGACTTGTCGCCACCGAGCTTGCCGGCCTCTTCCTTGATCTTGCCCTTGATCTCGTTGCCTTCGCCCTTCATTTTGTCCTGCATATCGATGCCTCCTTGGACACCCGCGATCGTGCGGGGTCACTCCAAGAAAACGGCATGGGCCGTGCCAGGGAAGTGGCCGGGGTAACAGCCGCATGACTTTCGCGATTCGATTCAGCGAAGCGCGGTAAGGACGCGCTCCTGGCGCTCGAGTACGTGGGCGGTCACCTCACGGAGCACGTGCGCGAGGTCGGCGCTGAGCTCCAGCGCTTCGCCTTGGATGGCCGCCCGTTCCGCGGCGTCCGCCACTGACCAGCGCGCGAGCAGCGCGTCGGACTTCGCTTCGTAGTCGGTGACCTTCACGCCGAAGACCTTCAGCAGCTTTCGCGTCGGATCCAGCGGACCCGACCGCTCGCCACGATCCTTCTGCTCTTCCATTTCGCGCCTCCCGCCCGGTTCTCCGGTCCACCCAAGTGTGCCGCAGTTGACCATTGCGCTGTCGGGCGGTTCGGCCGATGCTGCCACTTCTATGGATACGACGATGACGGGTCTCGAGGCGATCACCGGCCGGCTTCCCGCGGGCTACCGCGCACGCGAATTCCGCGATAGCGATCGCGAGCCGTGGGTCGCGGACCGCAACGCGGAGCGGCACGAGCTGCAGCAGGGCACCGCCGACGAGTGGCGCGACTGGGAGAAGCTCAA
>JBBQHN010000025.1:0-19250 GCA_038324015.1 Candidatus Limnocylindria bacterium
GCGCTCGATCTCGACGCGCGCGACCATCAGATAGGCGTAGACGATCGTGAACGTGATGGTCATGGCGATCAGCGATGCGAGCATCCGCGGGTCGAGGGTCGGCGACAGGTCCGGACGAAGGACCGTCGGTAGCTGATGGAGTGCGTTCATCCAGGTGACCGAGAGATGCACGATCGGCACGTCGACAACGAGGACAATGCCGAGCACGGCGGCCCGCGTCGCGCGCCGCTCCAGATCGTCGGAGAGGTTGCGAAGTAGGAGGTACCCCACGTACATCGCGAACATCACCGCTGTCGTCACGACCCGCGGCTCCCAGCTCCACCAGACGCCCCAGGTCGGACGGGCCCAGATCGAGCCGAGGATGAGCGTGAGGCCGGTGAAGAGGACGCCGATCTCGGCGGAGGCCACAGCGATCGCGTCGAACACCGGCCGTTTCGTCCACAGGTACGCGATGCTCGCCAGAAAGACGACCACGAACGCGAGAAAGGCGAGCCAGGCGTTCGCGACGTGCACGTACAGGATGCGCACGACGTTCCCCATGGCAGCGTCGGGGGGTGACCAGATGAGCGCCATCCAGAGGGCCACGAAGAGCGCGACGATGCTCGCCGCTCCCAAGATGGGACGCGCGCCGAGTGTGGTCGTGGGGGTCGCGATGCTCTTGATCATTCGAGTGCTGTAGGGACGATGGTAAGCCCGAGGACCGAATACACCAACGCGAAGGCGACGAGCAATCCGCCCCACCCAAGGGCTCCGGACGGGTCGCCGGTGATCGCCGCGGCGGTACCGTTCGTCGCCGCGACGAGGTGCGGCACCAGGACCGGCAGCGCGAGGATCGGGACGAGCGCGCCGCGCGCGCGGAGGCGCAGCGCGAGCGTGACGAACAGCACGACGACCGGCGGGAGGCCGAGCACGCCCGCCACGATCACGAACACCAGGTGGCCAGGCAGCGCGATCTCTAGCGACAGCAGAACGAGCGACAACAGGCCGCCGATCAGCGCGACGAACGCAAGGAGCGCCATCAGGGCGAGGACCTTCCCCCCATAGAGCGCGTCGCGGCCACCAGGCAGCGCCAGCACCGCGTCGATCGCGTCGTCCTCGAGCTCGCGATCGAACGAGCGCGTCGTGGCGAGGATCGCCGCGAACGCCATCGCGATCCAGAACAACGCCGCAGCGACCGCTGGCTGACCGGCAGCCAGCGGTCCCACGGCCAGGCTTTCGACGAGAATGAGCGCGGCCACGAACGTGACCGCTGAGACGAGCCCGTCCGGCTGTCCGCGCTCGGCGAGCGTCTCGCGGGCGGCGATGCGCCAGATCCGCACGATGGTCACGAGAGGTGCACCACGCGGTTCGCGCCCGCGTCCAGCTCGAAGCGGGCGTGCGTGGCGATGACGACCGCGCGACGCTCTCCGGCCAGCACGCGGATCGCGTGCAGCAGCTGCGTCGCGGCCGCGTCGTCGATCTCGGAGAACGGCTCATCGAGGAGGACCAGGTCGCAGCGCTCGACGTCGATCCGCGCGAGCGCGGCGCGGCGCCGCTGTCCCGCGGAGAGCGTCTCCACCGGGCGGCCAGCGTCCTTGGCCACAAGTCCCCATGACGCGAGCGCGGGGCCGACGCCCTCGATCGACAGGCCGCGGAACGATGCGAAGAAGCGCAGGTTGTCGCGGGCCGACACGCCGTGCAGGAGCTGCGGCCGCTGACCGAGATACAGCGTGCGGTCCGGGACCTCGCGCGTTCCGCGGCTCAGCGGCACAAGGCCCGCGAGCGCGCGCAGCAGCGTCGATTTTCCGGCGCCATTGGGTCCGCGCACCACAGTGATGCCGGGTACCAGCTCCAGGTCGAGGTCACGCAGGATCGCCCGGTCGCCGAGCACGACCGTCGCGCCGCGCAGGGCCGCCGTACTGTTCACCCGCGGATGATGCGGCTTTTGGCCCTGGCCTTCTCAGTGCTCGTGATCGGCGCCTGCGCCGAGCCGAAGGCCGCCGACCCGATCCAGCGGGGGCGGCAGGTATTCCAGGAGCGGAACTGCGGGACGTGTCACCGCGTCGGCGACGCTGGCGGCACGATCGGGCCCGACCTGACGCACGTCGCCACCGTCGCCGAGATGCGAAAGACCGGAATGTCGGCCGCCGACTACATCACAGAATCGATCCGCGATCCCGGTGCGTACATCGTGCCAGGCTATCCGGACACGATGTCGCGCGGCCTCGACCGCGGCACCCAAGCGGACTTAGACGATCTGGTGCAGTACCTGCTCACGCTTCGGTGAGACGGGGCGGCGGGGGTGCGGTGAGCGCAGGCTCGTCCGTCAGGAAGTGCGCGCGAGCCGTGAGGACCGGGACGAGCAAGCGAACCGCACCCCCGCCGCCCCGTTCAGTGAAGTATCCCTCGCCAGGTCCCTAGCTCGATCCCCAGCAGCACCGCGCCCGCCGCTATCAGAAGCGCCGAGGCGAGCAGAGCCCGATCCCGGCTCGTGAAGGGCTGCGGTCGGGCGATCGAGCGGCAGGTCATGTCGGCGAAGCCGCGGGCATCCATCGCCAGGGCCAGTCGCACGCCTCTGCGGATCGCGGCCACGAGCAGCGTGAACGAACGCGCTCTGAATGAGCCGATGCTAAGCAGCCATCCTCGATCTTCGATCCCGCGGGCGCGCCTAGCCATTCCGATCGTCTCCCATTCGGCCACGAAGATCGGAAGGAGCCGGAACGCGGCAAGCGCACCCACGGCGAACCGCGGCGCTGCGTGCAGGTGCTGCATGAGGCTGTCGGCGAGATCGGTCGGGTCGATCGTGCTGAACGCGACGACGCCGGCGAGCGCGATCGCGACGAGGCGGAGGCCGATCGCGAGGCCGGCGACGAGCGATGGGCCGCCGCTGCCGAAGAGGCCGTTGATCGCGGAGGCGCCGAGTGCGGCGACGACGATGGGCCAGGTGCGCATCAGGAGCGCGCGCGGGGGGATGCCGGACAGCGGGATCGCGGCAGCGGTGGCGGCCAGCAGGAGCAGGGGCGTGACGGGATCGACGGACAGGAACAGCACGACCATGAAGATCGCGGCGGCGCCCAGCTTGGCGAGGGGGTTTGCCCGCGCCAGCGGCGCGCGCGGATCGGCTCGCAGTGGCGTCAGCAGCATCAGGCGAGGCGGCCCGAGGTGAGGCTGACCTCGCGGTCGGCGAGGGCGCTCACGAGATCGCGATCGTGCGTCGCGAAGAGGACCCCCCGGCCGGCGTCGCGGGCCTCGCGGAGGAGTCGCACCAGCTCCGCGTAGGTCACGCGGTCCTGGCCGAAGGTCGGCTCGTCGAGGACGAGGAGCGGCGGCTCGGTCGCGAGCGCCGTCCCGACGGACAGACGGCGCTTCTCGCCGCCTGAGAGCGTGAACGGGTTGGCGGCGGCGATCGGCGCCAAGCGCAGCCGCGCGAGAAGCTCCGCCACCCGGATGCGCGTCGCCTCGACGGTCGCGCCGGTGCGCAGCGGCCCGACAGCCAGCTCATCGTCGACGCGGTCGCGGACGAACTGATGCTCAGGATCCTGGAAGACCGTGCCGATGCCGCGAACGAGGTCGCGCGCGCTCAGACGCCACGTGTCGTTCCCGCTTCCATCGGTCGCGCGACCGCGCGCCGGTCGGAGCAGACCCGCGAGAAGCAGCGCCAGCGTCGACTTGCCGGAGCCGTTCGGACCGGTGAGCGCGACGGCCTCACCGGCATGGACCCGCACGTCTACGCCGTCGAGCGCCCAGGTGCCGGCGCCCGGGTATCGGAATGCCACTCCGTCGGCTGCGGCGAGGAGCGCCGCGGCCGGCCGTGGCGCGCCGCGAGGCGGCAGGTCCGGATGGCCGACCGGCGCGAGCTCGATGACCCGATCGACGAGCGGCCGCGACGCCTCGAGGTCGTGGTCGACCAGTACGACCGTTCGACCGGACGAGCGCGTTCGCGCGATGAGCGCGCGCACGAGGCGCGCCCCGTCCGCATCGAGGTTCGCTGCAGGCTCGTCGAGGAGGAGGATCTCTGGGTCGAGCACGCCGGCGCCGGCGAACGCGAGCCGCTGCTTCTCACCGCCGGAGAGCGCAGCGGTCGGATGGTCGCGCGCGTAGGGGAAGCCAATGCCCGCGAGTGCCGCGTCCACGCGAGGCCAGATCATCGCCGTGGGGACGCAGGTGTTCTCGAGCCCGAACGCGACGTCGTCGCCGCAGCGGGCCATCACGATCTGCGCCTCGGGATCCTGGAACACGCTGCCAGTGCGCCCACGCACGCGTAGCTCGCCCTCGGTTTCGCCGCCGCCTGATCGATCGAGCAGGCCGGCGATCCCGAGCAGCACGGTGCTCTTGCCGGAGCCGGACGGACCCACCAGGAGGACGGACTCGCCTCGCCCGATCTCGAGGTCGAGCCCGCGCACGGCCCACGCGGTGCGGCCGGGGTATCGCCACCCCCAGCTGCGCGCCTCGATGACGCCCGTCAGATCCGGCTCTGCGTCCGCCCGGAGGGGAACGACGCGAGGACGCTCGTCTGCGCGAGCGACCGGGTGAGGTAGTACGACCCGATGCCCGTGATGATCGCGGCGGAGATGAGGTAGAAGGGCAGGAAGATCGCCCACCCGCGGAGGTCGAGGTCGGGGTAATAGACGATCATGTCGTGGACATATCCGAAGAGCGCGCTCGCGAGTCCGGCGATGATCGTGATCGCGAGACTCCAATTCTGGTAGCGAACAGCGGCGAACACGATCTCAGCGCCCGCACCCTGGACGACGCCTGACACGAGTGTGTCGAGGCCCCACTGCGACCCGATGAGCGCCGACACCGTGGCGGCGAGGACCTCGCAGAAGAGCGCCGCGCCGGGCTTGCGGATCACGACGGCACCGAGCACCGCGGGGATCAGCCAAACGCCGCTGATCAGGTACTGCATCGCGGGCAGCGCGGCGAAGGCCGGTGTGGTCGCTGCCCAGACGGCGTTCCAGGCCCAGAAGACGACCCCGAATGCGACGGCGATGACGCCCGCGACGACGATGTCGACCGTGCGCCAGGCGAATGGGGAAGCGGACGCGCGCGGACTTGCCATGATCTCGACTCCCTACGCTGATATGACTCAGTTCAGGTTCAAGGGTCTGCGGTCACCCGCACTCTCAGCGCCCCTCTCGAGGCGCTCCCCTGTCGTGTATGAATCTCGCGCAATCCTACCCCCAGGGCTTGCTTGCTCAGCATTCGTCGGTGAGGCCGCGTGGAACCGCTCCGGCTACCGTTTTGTGGGCATGGGGGAGCTTCCTAACAGCCGGTCGGGCGACACCGTTAATTCCGCTGAGCGGGAAGCAGAGGACGCCGTCCTCGCCCGGCGCGCCAGCTCTGGCGAGGCCGAGGCGTTCGGGATCCTCTACGACCGCTACGTGGATCAGGTGTACCGGTACGTGTTCTACCGGGTGCGAAATGAAGCAGAGGCGGAAGACGTGACGAGCGATGTGTTCATGCGGGCCCTTCGGGCGATCCCGAAGTACGAGCCGCGCCAGGCATTTCTTGCCTGGCTCTATCGCATCGCCCGCAACGCTGTCATCGACCGCAGTCGCCGCCAGAAGGCGCGCACGCAGGTGAGCTTCGAGGACGCGCTGGCGCATCCGCTGGGCGATCAGACCATCGACCCGAACGCGCGCCTGCTTGCCGGATCGGACGCGACCGTCGTCCGCTCAGCGCTGCAGCAGCTCACGCCCCTGCAGCAGGAGATCCTCGTGCTGCGGTACGTCGAGGGCTACGACACCAAGACCATCTCCAAACTGGTGAACAAGCGCGACGGGACGATCCGCGGGATCGAGTTCCGCGCCCTCGCGGCGCTCCGTGCGCTCATCCCCTCGCGCGAGTCGCTGTCATGAGCGACATGCTTCCGCGTCCGGAGCCGCGCGACGCGTTCAAGCGCGCGCTCCGCTCGCAGCTCATGTCCCAGGCCGCGACGACGCTCGTGGGCCGCGAGACGACGTGGTCGCGCTTCCAGCGCCTCTTCATGCGTCCGGCACTCGCCCTCGCGGCGGTCGCGCTCCTTCTCATCGGTGGCGCCGGCAAGGCAGCGGCCGATAGCCTCCCGGGCGACGCGGCTTTCCCGCTCAAGCGTGCGGCCGAGCAGGTCCAGCTCGCGTTCGCCATCGACGAGACCACGCGCCTCCAGATCCTTTCTGAGCAGGCCGACCACCGTCTCGCGGAGCTCGCGGAGTCCATCGGGACGCACCGCGTGACAACGACGCCGATCGCGCAGACCGAGTACGCGCAGGCGGTCACGACGCTGACGAAGCAGGTCGACGCCGTGCGCGCGGAGCCGAGTGCCAGCCAGGACAAGAAGACCGCTGCCGAGGACATCGTCGACGCGACGCACTTGAAGCACCGCGCCCTACTCGAGCGGCTCGGTCAGCAGGTCACGAGCACCGGCGACGAACAACAGAACGTCGAGCGGGCGAAGGACGAGTCCGAGAAGCTGCACGCGTCAGGGCAGCCGGCGCGCACCGCCGAGCCCACCGATCAGCCAGAGCGCACGCGCACGCCGCAGCCAACGAGGACCGGTACGCCGAGCCGGACGTCCGAGCCGACACGCCCGGCGCAGCCCACCCGCACGGCGCAGCCCACCCGCACGCCGGGGCCTGCCATCATCGACGACGAGCAGAGTCAGCGCACACCCTCTCCGACTCCCACGGTCCGGCGCTGACGCAGACACCCGACTAGCGCTCTATCGCGCGGTCCCGCACGAGGATCGCGAACGAGGCGTCGCTGCCGGGGAATCGCATCGCTGCCACCACCATCCGCCAGCCTTTCGTCGCATAGAAGGCGAGCGCGTCGCCGGCATCGCTCCGCGTCGACAGCACCACGTGCGGGCGCTCGGTCGCGACGAGGAGCGTGTCATGCAACGCCGCCCCAAGTCCGGCGCGCCGGTACGCGGGCAGCACCGCAAGCTCAGCGAGCTCGAAGCAGTCGGCGAACCAGCGGCGCCGCACGTCCTCGTTGACCGCGTCCGCGGCGATGTCCCACCACCATTCTCCCGGGCCGCCCTCCCAGCCGTAGGCGAAGGCCACGAGCCGGCCGTCGTCCGCGCGCGCGGTGCACGCTCGGAAGCCCGGCTTGCGCACGTGCGCGGGCAGCGAGGCCTCGAACGCCGCGATCTCCGCGGGACCTTCGCTCGTGGGAGGGTCGCCGAAGACCGCCGCATACACCTCGACGACCTCGTCCTTCAGTGCGAGAAGATCGTCGCTGTTGACCGAGAGAACGCGCGGCTCAGGCATCGCGAACGGGTCTAGCCGGCGCTCTCACGCTGCTCATCGGTATGCGCGAGCTGCGGCCAGCGGCGGCGGACCGACGCGGCGATACCCTCGGCATCGAGGCCGAAGTGCCTGCGCCAGAGCTTCTGCGTGCCGTGATCGACCCATTCGTCGGGCACGCCCAGGATCTCGAGCTCGACCTTCGCGCCGCGTTCGACGAAGAGCTCGCTCACAGCGCTGCCGAATCCGCCGGCGGCCACGTGCTCCTCGACCGTGAGGATGCGACCGACACGCGCCGCGAGCGCCAGGTAGCGCTCCGCATCCAGGGGTTTCGCGAAGCGCGCGTTCACGACGGTCGCCTCGATGCCGTCCGCGGCGAGTGCCTCCGCGGCGGCGAGCGCGGGGCCGACGATCGTGCCGTACGCGAGGATCGCGATGTCGCTCCCCTCGCGCAGCGTCTCGGAGATGCCGATCGGCAGCTCCGCGAGCGGGGCGTCGAGCGCCGTGCCGATGCCGGTGCCGCGTGGGTACCGGAACGCGATCGGGCCGCCGCCGGATTGGGCGTACCGCACCGCGGTCCACACCATCTGCCGCAGCTCGGCCTCGTCCTTCGGCGCCATGAGCACCATGCCGGGCAGTGGCCGCAGGAAGGCGATGTCGAAGAGGCCCTGGTGCGTACGTCCGTCGTCGCCCACGATGCCGCCGCGGTCCATCGCGAAGATCACCGGAAGCTCCTGGATCGCCACGTCATGCACGACCTGATCGAAGCCGCGCTGCAGGAACGTCGAGTAGATGGCGACGATCGGGATGATGCCTTGGGTCGCGAGCCCCGCGGCGAACGTCACCGCGTGCTGCTCGCAGATCCCCACGTCGAAGAGCCGGGTGGGGAACTCCTTGAACAGCGGTGTCAGGCCGGTGCCCGCAGGCATCGCGGCAGTGATCGCGACGACCTTTTGCTCGCGCCGCATCGTCTCGGCCACCGCGTCGGCGAACACCTTCGTGTACTGCGGTGCAGCTGCGGGCTGCGCATGCTTCTCGGCTGCGGCTGATCGAGCGCCCGATCCCTGCGGGGCGACGCCGTGCCACTTCTGGTTGTCCTCTTCGGCCGGTCCGTAGCCATGGCCTTTCTGCGTGTGCACGTGCACGAACACCGGGCCCTCGCGGAAGTCGCGCGCCTTCTTCAGCACGCTCTCCACCGCATCAAGGTCGTGCCCGTTCACCGGTCCGAAGTACGTGAAGCCGAACTGCTCGAACAGGATGTTCGGGATGAAGATCGCCTTGAGCGAGGTGAACAGCCGGCGACGCGCTTCCTCGGCGAGGTCGCTGGCGGGCATGTGCTCGAGCACAGTGCGCGCGACATGCTTCAGCTCGCGATACGGGCTCGCCGTGCGCACGTTCTCGAGCATCCGCGAGACCGCGCCCACGTTCGGGGCGATGCTCATGCCGTTGTCATTGAGGACGACGATCATCCGGGTGCGACGCGCGCCGATGTCGTTCATCGCTTCCCAGGCCATGCCCGCCGTCAGCGCGCCGTCGCCGATGATCGCGACGACGTGCTCCGTGCCGCCGTTCAGGTCGCGCGCCACGGCCATGCCCTGCGCCGCGGAGATCGACGTGCCGGCGTGGCCGGCGCCGAACTGGTCGTGTTCGGACTCGCTGCGCGCGAGGAAGCCGGAGATGCCGCCGAACTGCCGGAGCGTGTCGAAGCGCGCGCGCCGCCCGGTGAGGAGCTTGTGCACGTAGCCCTGGTGCCCGGTGTCCCAGACCAGCTTGTCGGCCGGCGAGCTGAACACTCGGTGCAGCGCAACGGTCAGCTCGGTGGCACCGAGGCTCGAGCTGATATGGCCGCCCGTCTTCTGGACGGCGTCGACCGTGAACTCACGGATCTCACGGCAGAGCTGGGTGAGCTGATCGCGGTCGAGGCCACGGAGATCCGCCGGGCCCTCGATCCGCTCGAGGAGGGTCATCCATGACTAGTCTAGGCGCGTGGCCCGATCCGAACCCCTGCATTACGAGCGGCGCAGCGTGGTCGTCACGGGTGCGACAGGTAACCTCGGGCATGCCGTGGTCCGTGCCTATCTGGAGGCCGGCGCGCACGTCGCGATCCCGGTCCGGGACGCGAGCAAGGCGGACGAGCTCAGGGCGTCGCTCGGCGAGCTCGCGGGCACCGGGGAGGATCCACGACTTCTGGTCGCGGAGGCGGCGCTCGCGGATCGCGCCCAGATGGACGCGTTCGTGGAACGGGTGATGCGGACCTGGGGTCGCCTCGACGTGCTCGCGGGCCTCGCGGGCGGATTCGGCACCGGCCCCGCAGATGACATCGATCGGATCCAAGAGCTTTGGGAGCGGAACGTCACGACCGTCGTGGTGCCCGCGGCCGCCTGCCTCGTGCCGATGCGCGCACGCGCCTACGGACGCATTGTCTCCGTGTCGGCGGTCGCGGCGCTCAAGGGCGGCCGCAACAATGCCGGCTACACGATGGCGAAGAGCGCGGTCGTCCGCTGGACCGAGGCGCTCGCGGCCGAGACGAAGGAGCAGGGCATCACGGTGAACGCCGTCCTTCCCGGCACCATCGACCATCCGGTGAATCGCGCGAACATGCCGAAGGCGGATCCGAAGACGTGGGTCAAACCCGCCGAGGCCGCGGCGCTGATCCTGTTCCTCACCAGCGCCGAAGCGTCGGGGGTCACGGGCGCGGCCATTCCCATCACCGCGCGCGTCTGACCCTAGCGCGCGTCCTTCTCGAACCGGACCTGCTCGTCGACCGTGCGCTCGGCAAGTGGCGCCACCTCGAGGCGTTCGTCGCTGATCAGCGTGCCGCTCTCGACGGAGCGCCCGTATGTCCCTGCCGTAATGCGGGCCTCGGCCCGTGCGACGGCCTTCAGTTCTTCGCGCAGATCTGCGATAAGGGCGAGCTCGACCTCCTCGCGGTCGAGATCCGTTCCGGCCTCGCCGGCCTCGCCGGACTGCTGCTGATGGAGGGCGGCTTCGCCGGCGACCTCCGCATTCAGCCGGCGCAGACCATCCTCGACCCGCTTGCGTTCGGCGGCGACACGCTCACGCGCGCGCTTTGCATCCATCTGACCGACCTCCCGTTCCGCGAAGTGGGAGCCTACGCCACGGCGGCGGGAATATAGATCGCGAGCGCGGCAGCCCACTCGGCGTGGGCTTCGGTGTTCGGGTGGAGCTCGTCGGTCGCGAGCATCTCGGCCGCGGCCTGTCGCTTCATCAGCGGGTAGAGATCCAGGTAGCGGCTGCCGGCGACTTCGGCCTCCTCAGCCACGATCGCGTTGAAGTGCTCGATGCGTGTCCGGAGCGACTCGGGGGTGCCGTACGGCGATGCCGCGGGTGACCGCGACCACTCCGGCTGCGGCAGCACGATGACCGACTTCGCGTCGATCGACGCCAGGCGCAGGCCGCGGTGGATCCGCCGGATCTGCTCCCGGAAGCGGGAGTCGTCGCTGCCGCGGACGATGTCGTTCGCGCCGATCAGCACCGTCACGAAGGTCGGGGCGAAGCTGACGGCGTGGTGCAGCTCCTGTCCGATCAGGTCGTCCGTTGTGTGCCCGTTCTTCGCCGGATTCAGGAGCTCGACCGCGTGACCGGCATCGCGCCACTTTTGGGCGAGCACGGCGGGGAACGCGCGGTCCGTCTGGATGCCCGTTCCGATGGTGAAGGAGTCGCCAAGGGCGAGGTAACGAATAGAAGTTGGGGTCATAGGTGTTCTAGTGTCGTCTATCTATGGCAACCACTGATTACGACCTCGTCATCATCGGCGGAGGCCCCGCGGGACTCACCGCCGGGCTCTACGCCGCACGGGCCAACATGAAGACCGTCCTGCTCGAGGCAAAAGACATCGGCGGTGAGCTCCTGAACACGGATCTCATCGAGGATTACCCCGGCTTCGAGTCGGTGACCGGCCGCGAGCTCGCCGAGAAGATGGGCGCGCACGCCAGGAAGTTCGGCCTCAAGATCCAGACCTACTCGCCGGTCAAGAAGATCATCAGCGATGGCGACTGGAAGGTCATCGTCATGGACGATGGCACGACCTATCGGACGTACGCGGTCATCGTCACGGTCGGCGGTGAGCCGATCAAGCTTGGCGTCCCGGGCGAAGCGGAGTTCCATGGCAAGGGCGTCTCGTACTGCGCGGTCTGCGACGGCGCCTTCTTCAAGGGCGAGGACCTCGCGGTCATTGGCGGGGGCGACTCCGCTTTCCAGGAAGGCCTCTTCCTGACGCGCTTCGCGAACAAGCTCAGCCTCGTCCACCGGCGCAACGAGTTCCGCGCCCAGCGCGTGCTGCAGGACCGGCTGCTCGGGATGGACAAGGTCAACGCCATTACGCCCGCGACCGTGAAGGAGATCGGCGGCGACACCCAGGTGCGCTGGATCGACGTCGAGCGTGACGGCTCGATCGAGCGGGTGCTCGTGGGTGGCGTCTTCGTCTTCATCGGCTTCAAGCCGGTCGGGCGGTACCTGTTCGACGAGCACATCGACCACGACGAGAACGACTATCTCCTCACGGACCAGTACATGCGCACGAACATCCCCGGCGTGTACGCCTGTGGCGACACCCGCGCGCAGCTCGCGAAGCAGGTGACCACGGCCGTCGGCGATGCGACGACCGCGGTGCTGCACGCGGAGCGGTACATCGAAGAGCTCAAGCACATGCGTCGCAGCTTCCCAGAGATGAAGAGCGATCTGCTCGAGCGCGAGGTCGAGCGCATGAAGCTGCGCCGGTTCCTCGCCGGCCAGACGATCATGCGCGAAGGCGACCCGGCCGTCTCGTTCATGATCCTCACGAAGGGTGCCGCGAGCGTGCGCCAGAACGGACCCGACGGCGAGCGCGAGGTCTCGACCCTCAAGTCCGGAGATTTCTTCGGTGAGATCGGTCTCCTCACCGGCACACCACGTAATGCGACCGTGCGCGCGACGGCACCGAGCGAGGTGCTCGAGCTCGACGCGGACGGGTTCAAAGAGCTCATCGAGAGCAGTACCGAAACACGCCAGCGACTGCAGACCTCGATGGAAGACCGCCTCGCGAAGAAGTCCTAGCCGCAGGCCATTGCCCGTGGCGGTGGGGCAAGACGTTTCACGAAACGGACGAGCTCCTCGATGTCGAATGGCTTCTTGACGTAGGTCGCGATGCCGCGCTCGCGCAGTGCGTCGGCGTTGGCCTCGCCCCCCGCGGTCTCGAACACGATCGGAAGCTTCTTGAAGCGCTCGTCGGCCCGGATGCGGTCGTACAGCTCGAGTCCGGACATGCCTGGCAGCTGGATGTCGAGCAGCAGCAGATCGGTGGGCGTACGCGCGAGCGCCTCAAGCGCTTCGACCGCGCTCCCGACGCGCACGGCACGGTAGCCGCGCTCGTCATTGATCGCGGTCATGAGCAGGTCGCCGATCGGCTCGTCATCTTCGACGATCAGGACCATCCGAGCGCGCCTGCCCTTCACCATGCAGAGCTGGATCGCAGTACGGGTGCCACGGTGGGCCAATATGACGGGCCGTTACCGGGACGTGTCATCATCGGGCGGTGCTCCGGCACATCGTCCTGTTCGCGTTCAAAGAGGAGGTGCCGCTCGCCGAGCGCACCGCGATCCTCGACGCCCTGCGCCACTTGAGATCGAGCGTGCCCTCGCTCCGGTCGCTCGATGTGGGCGAGAACATCAGCCCGGCGCGGGCGCAGGGATACACGCACATCCTGCACGAGACCTTCGATGACCGCGCGGGACTCGAGGCGTATTCGACGCATCCCGCGCACGTGCCGGTGGCGGCGCGCATCCGCGCGGCCACCGCACAGCTCCTTGCGGTGGATCTGGAGGGCTAAGCCGCCGGCGCCGCCGGCTTGTGGCGTCCGCGGCCTCCGCGGCGGCCGCGTCTGCGCTTCGGCTTGATCGCATCGCCGGTCGCGGCGGGCACACCCGCCTCTGCCGGCGCGCTCACGCCGTCGTCATCCTCCGCGTCCAGGTCGTGGTCGATGTCATCGGCCGCGAGCGCCGAACGCGGTGCGGCTTCGGCGTCGTGGTCGACACCGTTGAGGCGGCTGAATTCGCCGAGCATCGCGCGGGCGTCCGAATGCTGCCGATCCATGACGAACCCGGCCTTGCGACCGTGCTCCTCCGCCCGCATCAGGGCAGACTCGACAGCACGCTTGCTGTTGGACTCGAGCGCATCGCCCTCCACACGTGAGAGCAGCTCGCTGAAGAGCGCGGTGTTGACCCACTCGGTCTTGTCGTCCTTCGAGCGCGTGCTGTTGACGAAGTTGAAGAGGTGGACGATCGCGGCGCTGGGCTGACGGGCGTACCGGACGAGGGGGTGCCCCTCGACCAGCCAGCACATCGTGACCTGACGCCCGTCACGGCTGACCTGTTCGGTGGCGATGGCGCCGCGTTCCTCGGCGATGTTGAACAGCGTCTCGAGGAGCTGGCGGCGCTGGGTACGGCCCTTGGCGAGGCCGCCGGGCTGGTCGGCGCGGGACAGCGGATCGAGGACGGCCTCGACCGCCGGGATGCGCCGCGTGTCCTTGCTGGTGACCGAGTCGATGCGACGGAGCACTCGCACGAGGTGGAACAGCGTCTCCGCGACGAGCGGATCGCCGAACTCGAGCGACAGGAGCTGCTTGTCCTTGAGGCGTGTGCGCGCCGGCTGCTCGGCATGGATGTGGTGCTGTGCGATGCCGAAGTCGATGCGCTGGTCGAGCACGCTCGACGCTTCCTTGTGCGACAGCGGCACGACGCTGCGGACGAAGTCGCCGCGCGGCATCTGGTCCGCGCGAAGCGCGACGAGCTGGTCGAGGAGGAGCACGGCGAGGCGGCGCTGCTCTTTCTCCGATTCCGGCGAGCCGGTCGGCACGACGGCCGGGATGCTCGCGATCGGCGCGGACCGGGCCGGGACCACCGGGCCTGCGGCTGCGGCGCTCCGGCCGCGACCGCCACGCGTGCCGCGGGTGCGGAGCGGGCGGGCCTCTTCCTTGCCGGCCTGGGTGTCGTCGGTGCGCAGGATGCCGGTGCGGGTCCACCGTGCTTCCGGGATGAGGTCCTCGAGGAGGAAGACGCCATCGCGGAGATACGGGGAGTCACGCAGCTCGTTCGCGAGGGCTTTGTCACCTGCGATGAGGTAGACGGCCTTGTCCTCGTCCTTGAGCGCCTTGCAGAGCGCGTTCAGGTCGCGGTCGCCCGAGACGATGAACCAGACGTCGATGTCGGGACGCTCCTTGTAGAGGAGCTTCATCGTGCGAGTGATGAGGACGGCGTCCGAGCGGCCCTTGAGGAGCCTTCCGCTCATGCGCTGGGCGACGGCCACCGGCTCCATGCCGGTGAACTCGAGGGCCATGAGGAGGGTCTCGTCCTGCGAGACGACCTCGGAGCCGAAGATGGCCTGCTTGACGCGGACCGGGCCGAACTCTGCGGCCTTTTGCAGGATCGCCTGCAGGATCGATAGCGAGGATGGAAGCGGACCTTCGGTGTGTTGCCGAAGGGTGTAGTAGACGTTCTCCCAGTCAATTAGGAGGGCGACGTCGGGCAATGGTTTCTCCGATATGTAGGCGCTCCGCGTACCACCCGACTCGTCTCGAGAACCGCTCGATATTCTCCCCGACCACCGGATCCTTCAAAGGGACTTCAAAGGACACGATGTCCGCGAGCAGTTCATTGGACGCTTCGACCGGCACGCGCGCCGTTTCGCTCAAGTCTAGCCTGAAGTCAGTGCTGGAAGATACCCGCCTCCCGCGGGCCGTCGAACGGGCGACGCGGGTCGGTGCCGCGTACGCCGATGCGCGCTTCGTCGAGCGCGAGAGCGAATCGGTCGCGGTCAAGGACGGCCAGGTCGAGAGCGTGGACCGTGACGCCGATCGCGGCGTCGGCGTCCGCATCATCGTCGATGGCAGCTGGGGCTTCGCCGCATCCGATCGTGTCGCGACGGTCGAGGGCCTCGATGCGCTGTTCGCGGAGGCGCGCCAGCGGGCGGAGGCAGCGGCGTCGGTACAGCGACGGAAGGTCGTGCTCGCGCAGGCAGACCCGCAGCGCGGCGAATATCGCACTCCGCTCCGCCGAGATCCATTCATGGTGTCACTGAAGGAGCGCATCGACCTCCTTCGTGCGGCCGATGCCATCCTCGCGACGCCGAACGCGACGCTGCGCCGCTCGTCCGTCGCCGCGTACCGCACCCGCAAACGGCTGGTGACGAGCGAAGGCACCGACGTGCGCCAGGAGATCGTCGAGTGCGGCGCAGGGATGAGCGTCACGGCGACCACGGCTGGCTTCACGCCCGCGACACGCAGTGACATGCGCAACGTGCGTCAGGCGGGGTGGGAGTTCGTTGACGAGTTTGACGTGCTCGCGCACGCGCGGACGTTCGCGACGGACGTCGAGGCAGTGCTCATCGCGAAGCCCGCGGTCGAGCGGCCCACGACGCTGGTCATCGACCAGCCGTTCCTCGCGCTGCTGGTCCACGAGTCCTGCGGCCATCCCACGGAGTCGGATCGTGTGCTCGAGCACGAGGTCGCGTTCGCCGGCACCACGTTCATGTGGCCGAAGGACCGCGGCACGTTCCGCTATGGCTCAGAGCACGTGAGCCTGACCGCCGACGCGACGATCCCCGGCGGCATGGGCACCTTCGGCTGGGACGACGACGGCGTTGCGGCGACGCGCACGCCGCTCATCGAGCAGGGGGTCTTCACCGGCTACCTCTCCAGCCGCGAGACCGCGGGCGCCCTTGGCATCGCGCGCAGCGGCGGCGCGGCGCGGGCCGAGGGCTGGCAGCACTTCCCGATCGTGCGGATGGTGAACGTGAGCCTCGAGCCCGGGGCCGCGACGTACGAGGACCTCGTGCGCGGCGTCGACGACGGCCTGCTGCTCGAGTCGCCCGCGTCGTATTCCCTCGACGACAAGCGGCAGAACTTCCATTTCTCCACCCAGGTCGCGCGCGTGATCCGGCACGGTGAGATCGCCGAGTACGTGCGCGGCGTCGCATTCCAGTCACTGACGCCCGACTTCTGGGGCAGCTGCGATGGCGTCGCCGACGACTGGGAGCTGCATGGGTTCCTCTCCTGCGCGAAAGGTGAGCCGCTCCAGCTCATGCGCGTCGGCCACGGCGCCGCCCACGCCCGGTTCCGCGACCGGCCGATCGAGGTGAGGAGATGACCCTCCTGGGCGCGGACGCCCTGCTCACGCCGCTACGGAAGGCGCTCACGGACAGCGGCGTCCCTGAGGCGGACCTTTGGGTGCACCGCCGCCGCGCGGCGATCACGCGCTATTCGCACTCGTCGATCCATCAGAACGCGGTGTCCGACGAGACCCACGTGCACGCACGCGCCATCATCGGCTCGGCGATCGGCGCGACCTCCGGCAACTCCTTGGAACCGGACGCGCTCGCCGGTCTGCTCGCGCGCGCTGCCGAGCTCGCGCGCCTGCAGGCGCCGAACGTGGACTGGCCTGGCCTGGCGTCACCGGCTGAGCTCCGGCACCCGATCGCGTTCGATGGCGCGACCGCCGCGCTCGCTGCGTCGGAGCAGGCGAGCCCGATCGGGCGTATCGCGGAGCTCGCCGCAACGAAGGGCTTCCGGGCCGCCGGTACGCACAGCGTGGACCTCATCGAAGACGCGGTCGCGAACACGAACGGCGTCGCGGCACACGCCCCGATGACCGTCGCGTACCTGCGCGCCCTCGTCCTCGGTGACCACGGTGGCAGCGGGTACGCCGACGACCTGTCGCATCGCGCGAGCGATCTCGAACCGGATGGGATCGCCGGGCGTGCGATGGAGAAGTGCGATCTCGACCGCGATCGCAGCCAACTCGACCCAGGCGACTACGAGGCGGTGTTCGAGGAGGACGCGGTCGCGGAGATCCTGCGGATCATGTCGATCACCGGCCTCTCCGGTCAGGCCGTCCGGGAGGGCCGCTCGTTCCTCGCGGGCGCGATCGGGCAGCAGGTCACGGGACCGAAGTTCACGCTGCACGAGGACGCGCTCCACGCGGGCCAGCTCGCGCTTCCGTTCGATCCTGAGGGCACGCCGAAGCAGCGGGTCACCCTCGTCGACCGCGGAATCGCGGTCGGTCCGGTCTACGACCGCTGGTCGGCGAAGGCGGCAGGCACGCGCTCGACCGGCCACGCCGCGGATCCCGGCCGGTACGGCCGTGGCGGGCACGCCGGCAACCTCGTGATGACCGGCGGGAACGCGACACACGCCGAGCTCATTGGCGCGGTGAAGCGGGGGATCCTCATCACGCGCTTCCATTACACGAATACGCCGGATCCGAAACGCGCGACCATGACCGGCACGACGCGCGACGGCACCTTCCTCATCGAGGACGGGAAGATCACACGCGCGCTTGCGAACGTGCGGTTCACGATGAGCGCACTCGACCTCTTCGCCGGCATCGATCTGCTCGGACCCCAGCGTCTCGTACGCGACTGGTGGAGCACGAACGGGATGGGATCGATCGTCTGCCTCGCCCCCGCGATGAAGGTGTCGCGCGCCACGATCACCGGATCGAGCCCCGCGTAGCGGACGGGAACCACCGAGTTCCTCGGCGAATCGGGGTGATCCTCCCGTCGGCGCCTTGACTGGCTGCGGTGCCCGGCGGAGTCTCGGCGCAATGGATCCGAATGTCGTCCTGCCGTTCCTGTCGAGCTCGGTGAGCTTCGTCTTCGCGGCACTCGTGTTCGGGCAGTGGCGGACGCGCCGCCGGACCTTCCAGCTTGTTTGGGCGGTCGGTCTGCTCTGGTACGGGATCAGTGCCGGGACCGAGTGGTGGGGCGGAGCGTTCGGCTGGAGTGAGCCGCTATATCGGGTCTGGTACCTCATCGGTGCGCTCTTCGTGGCGGCCTACCTCGGAATGGGAACGATCTACCTTCTCGGCCGCACGCGGTTCGGGTACTTCGCCGGCGTGACGATCGTCACCGGCGGGCTGTTCGCCCTTCTGAGCCAAGCGCGGCTCCAGACCGAGGGCCGGCCGGCGGATCCGCGTGACGTCGGGCTGGTGATCGCGTTCGCCGCCGTGACCGGCCTCGCGGTCATCGTGGCCACCCGGGCCCGTCGCGGCCTTGCACCACATGTGGCGATGGGTGCCCTGGTGCTTGCGTCCATCGTCATGACCTACGTCGTCCTCACCGCGCAGCTCGCCGCACCGGGGTACGCGCTTGACCCGATCACGCACGTTCCCGTCGGCACGGCCGTACCCGGTCACATCCGCATCACGAGCGGCCCGTTCAACATCGCGGGCGCGTTCTGCCTGGTCTTCGGGGCGCTCTTCTCCGCCTACGTCTACATGCCGAAGCGGAAGATCATGCGCCGGCACATCCGCGTCCCGATCATCGCGCAGGCCTACGGCGCGGTCGCTGTACTGGTGAATCTCCTGGCGTCGCTTCCCGGCGCCGCGGTCGCTCTGGCGCGAGGCGAGCTCGATTCTCGCGTCCCGGCGACTCTCCTTATCGCGCTGGGTGGCTTCATTCCCGGGGCGACGAGCGGCCTCAACCGTTTCGGTATCACCTGGTCGTTCTTCCTCGGAGAGCTGCTCGGCGTGCTCTTCATCTTCGCCGGGTTCCTTGTAAGCACCGAGGTCTTCGGAACGCTCCGGCTGGGTCGTCTTACCGTTGTGCGGCGAGAGGGCACGCCGGCCCGAAGCTAGAAGCCCGCGCGCGCTCCTAACGGTTCTTGAACTGGCGGATCCGCCGTGCCTTGTACATCGTGCCGCCCTTCTTCGGGATGATGCTGATCGAGCCATCTTGCTCGAGGACCGCTGCGGCGACCTCGGCGAGGTCGGGGATGCCGTGCTGGCGGGCCGCCATCTCGAGCTCCTCGATGTCGACGCGTTCATGCTCGAGGTTCTTCTTGATCGGTTCGCCGTCCTGTAGCAGGAGCGTCGGCTCGCTCGCGACCAGGCGCCGGAACACCGGGATGCGCGATCCGAAGCGCCCGACCGCGATGTTCACGAACGTGAGGGTCGCCGCCGCGAGGATGCCGCCGGTCAGCGAATTGTCGCCACCGGTCATCGCGTTCTGCACCGCGTTCGCGATGACGAGGATGACGACGAGATCGAATGG
>JBBQHN010000026.1:0-19093 GCA_038324015.1 Candidatus Limnocylindria bacterium
CATCGTCATGGGCCTCCTGCTCCTCTCGGGCCAGCTCACGCGCCTCAACCAGCTGTTCAACTTCCTGCCGCTGACGGGCTGATGACCCCGAGCCCGCGCGCGGTCGAGACGAGGCTCCAGCTCCCGCGCTGGATCGCCGCCCTGTTCGTCGCGATCATCGCCCTCGCATCCCTGGCGGCGCTTGTGGCGCCAATGCTGCGCGCGACGCCGGTCCCGACCGGCTCCACGAACGTCGGCGTCATCACAAGCGTGGTGGACTCTCCTTTGACCTCCAGCCGGGTGGGCAGTCCAGCCCCGGACTTCCTGTGGGTCAAGCCCTCGGGCGAAACGACGCGGCTCTCCGCGCTCAAGGGCACGCCGGTCGTCCTGAACTTCTGGGCGACCTGGTGCAAGCCCTGCGTCGCAGAGATGCCGCGTCTCGAGGCTGCCGCGCGGGCGAATCCGGACATCCGGTTCTTCGAGATCGACCTGGACGAGGACAGCGCCAAGGTCCGCGGCTTCTTCGATTCGCTCGGCATCGTGCACCTCGAGCCGCTCATCGACGTGGGGACCATCGTCGCTCGGAAGTACGAGCTCGGAAGCGGCGTGCCGGACACGTTCTTCATCGGCCGCGACGGCATCGTGAAGGTGGCCGTGCTCGGTGAGATGGACGAGGCGAAGATCGCGACCGGCATCGCGGCGGTGAAGAAGTGAGCACCGCTGTCCGCCGCGTCGACCGGCCCGCGCCACCGCGCCTGTACCGCGACGGCAAGCTGAGCGAGATCGGCAAGGCGCCGCCGCCCGAGCGCGCCATCTCGCTCATCGTGGACGGCGAGGAGCTCGCGACGATCGCCTGCTCGCCGGTGCGCGTCATCGCACTCGCGCTCGGGTTCCTTCGCGTCGAGGACATCATTCAACAGGCGGAAGACGTAGTGCTCATGGAGGTCTGCGACGAGGAGACCGTCGTGAAGGTCCGCCTCGCACCGACCGCGCGGCGCGTCCCCCATGACCGCAAGCGGATCCTCACCTCGGGCTGCGGTCGCGGCGTGACATTCTCGCTCGACGTGGTCCCGGTCGAGGGCGGCATGACCGTCAGGCCAGAGCAGCTCATGGCCTGGATGGAGGAGCTCCTGGACAACGCCGCGGGGTACAAGGAGCACGGCGGCACCCATACGGCGGGCCTGTTCGGTCCGCAGGGTCTCGAGCTCCTGGTCGAGGACATCGGCCGCCACAACACCGTCGACCGGATCGCCGGCGAGGCGATCCTCGCGGACCTCGACACAAGGGGGAAGGCGATCCTTACCTCGGGTCGCATCTCGAGCGAGATGCTGGTGAAGACCTCGCGCCTCGGCTGCGGGATCGTCGCGTCGCGCACGAGCCCGACCGAGCTTGCGGTGTCGCTCGCGGTGGAGGCGAACGTCGCGCTCTGTGGCTACGTCCGCCGCGACCAGCTTCGGATCTTCCACGACGCCGGTCGGCTCGCCCTCTAGGGTCGGCGCGTGGCGGGGACGCTCCTCACCATCGAGCAGACACTTCCGCTGCTCGCAGCGGCACCGCCGCGGATCGCGCTGTCCACCAAGAGGCTCACGCCCGCGCAGCTGCGCAAACGGCCCGCGCGCGATGCCTGGTCCGCCGTCGAGGTGCTCGCGCACATCCGTGCCTGCGCCGACGTCCGCGGCGATGCCGCCATCTTCACCATCGTCAACAAGGACCGGCCGACGTTCCGCGCCATCGATCCGCGCGCCTGGATGCTCGAGACGGACTACGTCGAGCTGGACTTCACGATCTCGTTCCGCGCGTTCGCGAGGCAGCGCGCCCGGCTGCTGAAGCTCCTGGAGGCCTTGCCGCAAAAGGACTGGTCCCGTTCGGCGACTGTGACCGGAGCAGGAGCGGCGCTCGACCGCTCCGTGCTTTTCTACGCGCAGTGGCTGGCGCGCCACGAGCGTCCGCACCTGAAGCAGCTCGAGCGCTTGGCAAGCCAGGTGCGAGGCCTGCGACCGTGAGCGTGCTCCGGCACCCGCTGGCGTTCCTGCCGATCCTCGTGTCGCTCGTCATCGTCGCGCTCGGGATCCAGGAGGCCCTGACGGTCGGCCTGCGCCAGCCGGATGAGGGGACCGCGGCGCACGTCTTCCAGATCCTTATGCCGCTCGATCTCGTGCTCATCGCGCTCTTCGCGCTCACTTGGCTGCCGCGCGCACCGCGGGCCGCGCTCGCGGTCCTTGGGCTGCAGGTCGGGCTTGTCCTCGCGATCCTTGCCGAGGTCGCCTTCCTGACCTAGAGCTTGGCGAGCATCTCCGCGTGCTCGCGCTCGTGTGGCGTGAGCCAGCTGATCTCGCTCGCATTCACATCCCAGGAATCCGGACCAAATGGACCCCTGTCGTTGGGCCAGCCCTCGAGCTCGCGGAGGAGCGCGGCGCGCGTCGTCTCGAGCTCCCCGAGGACCGCGGTGAACGGCCGCGACCGCCGCGCGCCGACAGTCCCCGCGTTCACGACGTCGAAGGTCGACGACGCCCAGGGCCAGCTGAACGGACGGCCCTCACGAACGTCCTTCGCTGCCTGGAGGATCGCCTGGTCGTACCCGATGAGGTGGGAGAGCACGTCCTTCGCGGTCCAGTCCATTCCCGGGACCGTCGCGATCGCAAGCGTCCGCTCGTCAGAGCGTCCGATGATCTCGAGGAGCTCCGTGCGCGCGCCGCGCACGCCGGCGAGGAATTCCGTCTTGCTCACTGAGGTGATCGCGCCCTCCAGGGTCGCCAGGTACGCGTCGATGGTGCGGGGCTGACCACGGCCGAAAGACTACCGGTACACGACGGCTGCGGTACTCCGGTACCGGTCGGGCGTCCCATCGCGGCGAGTACCCGCCGCCACGCACCCTTCGCTCCTCAAGGAGGTGTCGCGTGGGTCGCATTGCGCGGTTCGCTGTACGAGAAGAGGGTTTGGCGACGATCGAGTACATCATCGGCGCGGCCGTCGTCCTGGGGACGCTCGTGGTGGGCGTCCAAGCGTGGAACAACGGGCTCGTCGTGCGTCTTCAGGGCCTCGTCACGCAGATGGGTGCGGTTCGCTAGACGTGGGTCGAGACGACCGCGGGCTCGCGACCCTCGAGACGGTCCTCATGGTCACCATGCTCGTGCCGATGTTGTTCTCGATCATCGAGTTCGGCAGCCTGTTCCAGCGCTGGCTTGCGCAGGAGAGCGCGACCATCCAAGTCGCTCGCTTCGCCGCCGAGGTCGGCGGCGACACGCCCGAGGTGCGGGCGCTGTTCGCTGACACCCTTCGTTCGACCGGCTTCACATCGGCTGATGCCGTCCTCGACATCGCGCCGTCGCGCGTCGGGTGGCGGCAGCCGTTGACCGTCACCGTTCGCAGCACCGCGTCCATCCAGATCCCCTTCCTCTTCGGTGCCGACGTTCCGCTCCGCACCACGGCGGTGGTGCGAGGCGAGCTCGACCGATGACGGCGATCACGACGATCGGTCTGCTGCCGGTGCTGCTGGTCATCCTGGCAAGCTCGCTCGAGCTCGGGGCGCTTCGGATCGTTGAAGCACGCGTGCACTCTGCGGCAGATCTCGCCGTGCTCGTTGCGGTGAACGACCAGGACGACGCGGAGCTCGCGCGTACCGGGCGACTGCAGCTCACGTCCGACGCGGCCGCGATGGCGCGCGCGGTGTTCGCCGACAACCTCGAGAGCATCGCCTCGGCGCTCGCGGTCGATCCGTCCGTGATCGCCGCAAACGCCTCGGTGCGCGTCGATCCTGCTCCACCGACGGTGCGCATCTCGGCGGTGGTGCCGGTGCGCACACCGGTGTTCGGCGCGCTGTTCTTCCATCCCGTCACCGATATCGCGATCAAGACCGCCGGAGGAGCTCGTTGAAACGTTCACTGGTCGCCGCCGTCTCCATCCTCGCGATCCTTGGCACGTCGTCGCCCGCACATGCCTGGAGTCCGGACAGCGAGGAGTGGTATCCGGAACCTGAGCCGCCGGTCCAGTGGTCGACCGAGCCGATCGAGCCTCCCGCCGGCATCTACCTGGTGACCGAGACATACGTCGACGATGTCGTCACCAGGAGCGGCCCGGCGACCGTCTACTCGACCGAGACCGTTCACGAATCCACCGGCTCGTACGCTCGCGTCCTCGAGACCGTCGTGACCGGTAGCCGCAGCGACTTCGACGGTGCGGCCTTCAACGGGCGAGCCGCGATGGCCGATGGTCGATCGGTCGCGGGCACCTACTACGAGAACTACATCCGCACCGACGCAGGCTTCATTCCGGTGAGCGTCGTCTTCTTCCAGGACGATCTCGAGATCGCGCGCGCGAGCCAGGGGAGCACGCCGGTCGCGCCGGCGCGTACCCCGCCAACCGCACCTGCCGTGGCGCCGGTCGCGCCAAAGGGTGCGGTCACGCCCGCGATCGATCTGCCGGCGGATCGAACCAGTCCTGCGCCGGTCCGTGAGAGATCGGAGCCGGCCGCTCCCAGCCAGCCGGCTCCCGGCCCGATGCCCGACCGTGCCCTGGAAGTCCTGCGCGCCAGGCGTATCGCGATCTCGTTCCTGGAGCCGGGGGTCGTTCGCTGGCGATTCAGCGACGGAGAGGCAGTCATCCTCGGGCCGGCCGGCGGTGACGCTTCGCAACGATTCGTCGGCCGTTGGGATCGCCTGCCACCGACGGGGGGCATCTGGGTCACGAGATTCACCCTCGAATTCGGCGACGGCACCGCGCGCGAGCTCACCATCCGCGTCAGCGTGCGCGCGCCAGGTCTCGTCGAGTGATAGGACAGCGTGGCCTGCTCGCCCTCGCCCTCATCTGCGGGTCGATAGCGGGGTGGATCTACTACTCGGGCTTCCAGCGGGTGAGTGTCGTCGTCGCGGCGCACGGCCTGGATGCCGATCGACCGATCGCTGCCGCCGACCTTGAGCTCCGCGAGCTCCCACCGGACGCCGCTCCGGCCGGATCGCTGCGGTCCATCGATGACGCAGTCGGTCGTGTGCCGCGCGCGCCGCTCTGGCCGGGTCAGATCTTGATCGCGCCGGCGCTCGGCGCCGGTGCCGCGGCATTCCACAGCGGCCTCGTGCCGCCGGCTGGTCAGCGGGCCCTCGCGATCCCAGTGACCGCGTCACAAGCGGTCGGCGGCGCCCTCGTCGCCGGCGCCCATGTCGACGTGATCGCCATTCCGGTGAGCGGCCGCGCACCGGCCGGGCGGACCACGGAGCTCGTCGTTTCCAACGTGACCGTCCTCGACGTGCGTGGTGAGAACGGCGGACCGATGCAGCCGGGCGCGTCGAGCCGCCCGGGCGCAGCGGCACTCGAACGGCTCGGGAGCGTCGTCGTGTCGCTCGCACCGAGCGACGAGCTGCGGGTCGCCGACCGGATCGCTACGAGCACCTTCGTCCTCGTCTTCATCCCGGTGCGCGAGTGACGACGCTGCAGCTGGGCTCGGCCGGCCAGCTGGACCTTGATCTCGCCTGTGCCGTGGCGGGCGCGTTCCGCTTGTGGCGGAGGGCCGGGGCCGTGTGCCTGACGGTCGATGACCGTCACGTTCCTTCCGTGCGCAGAGCGCTTGCGTTGCGCGGGGTCGGTACGACACCGTGCGACGGCAACCTGACCGAACCGACCGGTCTCGTGGCCGCCATCGGGATCGGGTTGGCCCCGGCACGGCTCAACGGGCCGGACGAGATCGATGTCCTGGATGTTCGGGTCGTGCCGCTGTCCGATGCGACAGCGCGGTTGACCCGCCGTTTCATGCGCGTCTCGCGGCTGGGTGGCCGGAGGCGAATCCGATGCAGGGGCCTCCTTCGCGAGTCGGACGCGCTCCTTGAGATCCGTCGCTCGGCGTGGTGCGGTGGCTCGACCCTGGGTGGTGCACGACGCGCACTCCGGCCGGTCCTGTTCGACCGGACCGCGACCCCATCGCCACTGCAGGCGTACGCGGCAGATGGCGTCATCACCCGCTGGATCAACGGATGAGCTGGCGCGCGCTGCTCGACGCGTCCCCGATCGCGCAGGTCGCCCTCGCGTTGATGCGGGATGCGACCGGCAACGAACAGCCGCTTGAAGTGCTGACACCCGTGCGCCCGGCGGCGCTCCCCGAGCGTCAGGTGGTCGCCTTCTGGTCGCTGTCCGCGGGCGCCGGCACCTCGACTCTGGCCGCGCTCGTGGCGCACCGGTCCGCGGCGGCCCGCCAGCCTGCCGTTCTCGTCGATCTGGACCGCCGGGTGCCGACGCTCGCGCTGCGTGCGCGTCGCGCCGGAGCCACCGTCGCCGACGCCCTGCTGCATCCCGGCAGCGCCGGCGAGCTGCTGTCTCGCTGGGGAGACGTTCCCTTTCTGCCGGGTACACCGGAGTTGCACCGATCGTGGGATGGACCGCGGATCGCCGAGCTCATCGACGAGCTTCGCGGAAAGCGGCCGGTCATCCTCGATCTTGGCACGGGTGCCGAGGCCCTCGATGTCGCCGTGCTGAGCATCGTCGACCGGCTATGTGTCGTCGTAGGTCCGACCGTGGCGCTGCTGCAGGCGGCCTTTTGCTCGGCCACGATCCTCGACGGTCAACGTGTAGCCGGGTCGGTCGTCGTCGGCGCGAGCGACGATGACGCGTCGCGCATCGCCGGCAGACTTCCGTGGCAGCTCCTCGCAGCGATCCCACGCGATCCGTTCCTCGCGGCGGACGACTTCGCGACACGCGCGCCGACCCTGCGGTCCGTCGACACGCTCATCCGGCGGCTCGGATGATCGATCCAGCCATCGTCGCTCGCGTACGCAACGAGGTCGCGGCGGGTCTCGACCCGGCAACTCTTCTCGCCCTCTACGCCGACCCGGCGCGGCGGCGGCTCATCCGCGAGCGCGTACGCACCGCCGCCGGGGCGCGCCTCGCGGAGCCGGAGCTCGAGCGCCTGTGCGCCGATCTGTTCGGCTTCGGGTGCCTGCAGCCGCTGCTCGACGATCCACGCGTGACAGATGTGCTGGTGAACGCACCGGATCAGATCTTCGTGGAGCGCGACGGCCGGTTGGAGCGGGTCGCCATCACGTTCCGCGACCAGGCCGAGCTATCCGACCTGGCCTACCGGATCGCAGCCAGCGTCGGGCGCGAGCTCACGATCGAGCATCCGTTCGTTGACGCGAGGATGCGCGACGGCTCGCGGGCGAACGCTGTGATCGAGCCGGTCGGCGGGCCGTCGCTCTCGATCAGAAAGTTCCGGCCGCTTTCGATGCCTCTCGCAGGCCCGTCGTCCTGGGTCGCCAGTGGTGCGCTGAGCGGAGAAGCAGCCGCAATGCTGATCGACGCGGTGCGGCGGCGCCGGAACGTCCTGGTGAGCGGAGCGACCGGCTCGGGCAAGAGCACGCTGCTTCGATCGCTCGCCTCCGCGATACCGGCCGACGAGCGGATCATCGTCATCGAGGACACGTCCGAGCTCGTGCTCCCGCATCAGCACGCGCTGCACCTCGAGTGCGTGCCCTCACGCGATGGTGGGATCGGCGTTGCCGAGCTCGTCGTCAATGCGCTGCGCATGCGGCCCGACCGGATCATCGTTGGCGAGGTCCGTTCGCCGCGCGACGCATCGGCGTTGCTGGAGGCACTGAGTACGGGCCACGCCGGCTCGCTCACCACGTTGCATGCGGGCTCCGCGCGCGATGCACTCGGGCGCCTCGAGCTTTTGCTCGCGCGTGCAGGCGAGCTTTCGGCCGCGGCTATCACGCGGCACGTCGCGCGCGCTATCGACGTTGTGGTGCACACAGACCGCCGGTCGGACGGCCGGCGTGTCGTCCGGGAGATCGCTCGCGTCGAGAACGAGCAGGCGACCATCATCTGGCAGCGGGAGGATCGTTGAGCACCGGGATCGTTGGAGCGTTGGGACTGGCGGCCGCGATCGTCGCTATCGGGCTTCTTCCGCTGGCCGCCCGGTGGCGCATCGTGGTACCGGCGCATCCGGATCTTCCGGCACTCCGTGACGCGGGCATGCGCATCTCGCTCCGCCGGTGGGAAGCCGGCCGCGCGGCCGCGATCGTGGTCGGGGCCGTCGTGGGATCCGCCTTCGGCAGTGCGGTCGCCGGCGCGGCGATCTTTGCAGCCGCACCGTCCGTTGCTGCTCGAGTGCGTGCCGCGGCGGCCCGCGATCGCGCGCGCGGTGCGCTGGCACCGCTGCTGGTGACAACACATGCTGGACTGCGATCTGGTCTCGCGCTGCCGGAAGCATTGCGCCGGGCGGCGGCGGCCTGCGATGACCGGATCGCGCGGCGGCCGTTCGAGGAGGCGCTGGCGCGATTCGATCTCGGAGATCCGCTGGACAGTGCCCTTGCGTCCGGGGCGATCAGTACCCGCGACCCACGGGTCGCGGATGCGATGCGGACCCTTGCGCTTGGCGTCTCAGAGCGCATGCCCGTCGAGCGCGCCGCGTCGCTGCTGAGCGCTGTGGCGGAGCTCGTGCGGTACGACGAGAGTGTGGCGAGCGAGGTCCGCGCGCGATCGGCCGGCATCAGGTTCCAGATCTATCTGCTCGCCGCGGTCGTGCCCGTGCTCGCGTTGTATCTCGTCGCCACGATGCCGGGACTCGCGTTGACGCTCGGAAGCACGCTGGGGAGGACCGTATTGGTGCCGGGGGCGGTCGTGCTCGAGGTCGCTGGGATCGCCGTCAGCCGCAGGCTGATCCGGAGTGTCGTCGCGTGATCCAGATCGGTGCGCTCTGCGCCGCGGTCGCGATCTGCGCCGCTGTGGTCGGGCTGCGGCGAGAGCCTGAGATCGAGCGGCGCCTCGCGGTGTTGCTTTCGGGAAGACCGGCAACGCGAGCTCGTCCCCGTTGGCGGCCGGTGGTCGACCGTGACCTTGCCCAGTCGGGCCTCCCCTGCACGCAGACCGAGATCGTCGCCGCAAAGATCATCGGCTTGTTGGCCGGTGGTGCGGCCGGTGGGCTCGCCGGCAACTTCGTTGGGGTGGGCGGGATCGCCGCGATCGCGTGCGCGTACGGCGGGTTCGTGTTGCCGTCATTGGTCGTCGACCGTCGGGCGGCGGCATGCCGGCGAGCGGCCGATCGGCCGATGGTGACAATGTTCGAACGCCTCGAAACGCTGGCCGCGGCAGGCCGGCCGGTCGAGACGGCTCTGTCGGCGCTTGCGCGCACGGTAAGTGGATCGGCGTTGCTTGACCTGACCATGCGCGCCGCCGCCGATGCCTATTCGCTGGGTGCTCCGCTGTTCAAGTCCTTGGGCGTTCGAGCGCAGGCGCAGGGTCTGGATCAGCTTGCCGCGCTCGCTGCGGACCTCGAACGGTCGCGGGATCTGGGCCAGGGCTCGCTCTCCGTGATACGAGACGCCCGCGATGCGGCGCGCGCGCGTCGCCGCGCGCGGTCGCTCGAGGCCGCAGCGAAGGTCGAGGGAAAGCTGATGCTCACCCTCGTCCTGTGCTATCTCCCGGCGCTCCTCCTGCTTGTCGTCGTCCCCCTGTTCCTCACGCTTCTCGATGGCCTCTTTGGGTGACCTCCGCCCCGTACACTGACGGCGAGATATCGCGCAGCGGCGCGGACGGGGAGTGATCATGCCGAGTATTGGTGGTCCGGAGCTCATCCTGGTCGTCGTCGTCGTGCTGATCGTCTTCGGGGCGGGGAAGCTTCCGACCGTCTTCGGTCAGGTCGGCAAAGGCATCCGCAGCTTCCGTGAGGAAGCGGAGAAGGACCCCTCGAAGCCCATCTCGGCGACGACCGCCACCGGCGCGACCGCGAGCAAGTACTGCTCGAGCTGCGGGAAGCCGAACAACGAGGGCGCGAAGTTCTGCGCCGGCTGCGGGACGCCGCTCGCGGCCTAGTCCCTAGCGCGTCGCGGTGGGCTTCACGGTCGGCGTGAGCGTGTGCACCGGCGTCGGCGCGGGAGTCCGGGCGATCGTGGGTACCGGCGTTGGCGTGGCGGTCTGACGGACGGTCTGGGCCGCCGGCGGCTCGGTCGTCGCGGTCTTCGTCGCGACGAACACGATCCCGCTCATGTCACCCAGCGCGACCTGCACGAGCGCGTTGACCGCGACCACGCTGAGACTGGGCGACGGCAGTGGCGTCCCACTCGCGGTCGGGCTCGCTGCGGGGGCGGGCTTCAGCAGCTCGTCGATCTGCGACATCGCGAGCTCGTAGCGCGATTGGAGCTTCTGTCGCGCCTGCAGCACGAGGGCATCGATCGCCGCGGGAGTCAACACGGTCACCTTGCGGAGATCCTCGGCCGCCTGCGCGTACGCCGTCAGCTGGAGCTGGAGTCGCCGGTCGGCGTCAGCGCGAAGGCCGGTCGCCGTCAGCGGCGTCGGTGTCGGCGGGGGCGTGGTGCGCGCCGGCGGTTTGGTGGCCGCGACGGCCGCGGGATGGTCGGCCGCGATGTCCTGGCGGACGTTGTTCACCGTCACGGCGCCACCGATGGCGCTCGAGGCCAGCAGCACGGTCGTGACCGCGCCGCGCACCGTGCCGATAAGGTTCAGGACCTTGGCGGCCTTCAGCGCCCGGCCGGTGTGGGCCGACCCCTGGAGCGCCTGGACCTTGTTGATGAGCTTCACGACACGACACGGTATCCATCGCGCGCCCGATGCCGGTATCACCTGAGTGGAGGAGATGTGTGCGGACCGTACACTCCGCCCGCGTGAATGCCCCGCGGATCGCCTTTGTCGGTAGGCACAACAGCGGGAAGACGACGCTGCTCCTGGCGGTCCTGCCGCTCCTGGCTGCCGGAGACCGTCGGGTCGGTTACCTGAAGCACGCCCATGCCGGGTTCGAGATCGACCGCCCGGAGAAGGACAGCTACCGCGCGCGGCGGACCGGCGTTGTGCAGACGATCGTGACCGGCGGCGGGCAGACCGCGGTCATCGACGACGGCGACCCCTCTGCCGGGCTCGAGGCGGTCATCGAGCGGTACGTCCGTCACGATCTCGACCTGCTCGTCGTCGAGGGATTCAAAGCCGAGCCCATTCCGAAGATCGAGGTCGCGCGCGCCGCGCTCTCGACAGAGCTGCTCTGTCTCAACGACCGGAACCTCATCGCGACCGTGACCGACTTCGAGGTCCGCCCGGACGTGACGCACTTCGGCCTGAACGATGCCCCCGCGATCGCGGCATTCATCCTCGCCCGCATCGGAGCCACGGCGTGAGCGTGTCGGCGGCGATCATGGCCGGCGGCAAGAGCCGGCGCATGGGACAGGACAAGGCCTGGATCGAGCTCGACGGCGAGCCGCTCATCGCGCGTGTCGCGAAGGTACTGGCGCAGGTCGCGGATGAGGTCATCGTCGTGGCGAATGATCCGAGGTACGGGTCGCTTGGCCTTCGCGTCGTGCCGGACCGCTTCCCTGAGGGCGGCGCGCTCGGTGGGATCGCGACGGGCGTGAGCGCGGCGGCGCACGAGCGCGTGCTCGTGGCCGCGTGTGACATGCCGTTCCTGTCAGCCGAGGTCTGGCGCGTGCTGCTGGACCACCGCTTCGAGGCCGACGTCGTCATCCCGAAGGTCGGCGGAGAATTCGAGACGCTCCACGCGCTGTACACGAAGGCTTGCGTCGCTCCGATGGAACGAGCGCTTGCTGCGGGCAAGATGCGGGTCATCAGCTTCTTCGACGAGGTCCGCGTACAGGCGGTCGAAGAGCGCGAGCTCCGCGAGGCGGATCCGACGCTCCGGTCGTTCACGAACGTCAACACCCCGGAGGAGCTCGCGGCCGCCCTCCAGCGCTCCTAGTTACGCCTAAGGACGGGACCTGCGGCACCTCTTTTGGGGTCCCACGGCACACCCCAGGCAGTCCTGCGCGGCACAGGATGGCCGTAAAGGAAGTGACAACAACATGATCAAGCTGAACTCCATCGCCATCGCCGGGCTCACCGCGGTCCTGCTCGCAGGCTGCAGCGCGGCGGCGGCCACACCAGCAGCAGCAGTGCCGGGCGGGACGATCAACGCGACGCTGACGGACATGAACATCGCCGTCGACAAGTCAAGCGTCAAGGCCGGGCCGGTCACCTTCGTCGTGAAGAACAGCGGTGCGGTGATCCACGAGCTCGTCGTGCTCCAGACCGACGTCGCACAGGACAAGGTCGCGCCGGACGCGGACGAGGTCGGCAAGATGGACGAGACCGGAAACGTCGGCGAAACCGGTGACGTCGCCGCCGCGGCATCGAAGACCTTCACCGTGACGCTGGCCGCGGGCCACTACGTGCTGATCTGCAACGAGGTCGGCCACTACACCAGTGGCATGCACATGACCTTCACGGTCAACTAACGGATCGTGCTCCCCGCCTAGCGGCGAGCACCGTATCGAGGTGCTTGTGGCGATGCTCCGCGACGTGGCCCACCGCATCAAAGGGCCACTGCGCGGAGCGTTGCTGTGCGGCGCGCGTGTGCTTCAGCGATCGCGCATGAGGGCAAGCTTGCGGTGGCGGTCGAGGTCGCAGTGGGCACGCGCTTCCCACTCGTCCGGGTCGTCGTCCCGGCAGTCGTAGGTGCGGCAGTGCTCCGGCCGGCTTTGGTAGATCGTGCAGGTGGAGTGATCGACGTCGTAGGCGTTGCACTGGATCATCGGCTGGCGCCCGTCGGGCTGCTGGCCCCAGCCGACGACCTTGATGTCGGTGCCGGCGGCGAGGTAGATGGGCCGGATGTCGGCCAGCTTGAACCAGCCATCCTCGTCCTCCATGAACTGGCGACGGCAGCACGGTGCTTCGCAATTCTCACAATCGGGAAACTTCTCTTTGACGGCCATGGCGGACGAACTCCCCTGCAGCATGAAAGACTGCTGCTTCGATGGTAGGTGAGCCGAGCGTGCTTCGGCAGCAGATCGATCTCTTTGTCGGTGACCGATATGCGTTGGATCCGACGGCCGCGACGATCGCCGGGCTCCACGACTTCGACGACCGGCTCGCCGACCTGAGCGCGGAGGGCTTCGCCGACCGCGACGCGTTCACCGATCGCTGGCTCCACGTGTTCGAGTCCCATGACCCCAGGCCGCTGGGTCCCGCGGACCGCTCCGACCTCGCGCTCATCCTGGGAGAGCTCCGCGGCGAACGGGCGCTGCGGTCGTTCGAGCGGCAGGCTCGTCAGCCGTCGCTCTATTCGGATGCCATCACGCGCGGCGCGTACTACGCGCTCATCCGCGAGGAGGGCGATCCCGAGACGCGCCTGCTGGCCCTCGCGGAGCGGCTCGAGCAGGCGCCCGCCGCGCTGCAGCACGCCGTCGTCAATCTCGATGCCGAGCGGGTGCCCCCGGTCTACGTCGTCATCGCGGGCGAGTCAGCCACCGCGGGCGCGACGTTCGTCCGCGCGGTCCTGCCGTCGCTGGCACCCGAAGGTTCGAAGGCCAAGGCAGCCCTGACCGGTGCAGGGAAGCGGGCCGGCGACGCGCTCGACCAGTACGCGTCCTGGCTCCGTGACGACCTGATGCGCCGCGCGAAGGGCTCGTTCGCGATCGGCCGCGATGCCTTCGACGCGCTCCTCCGCGACAAGGAGCTCCTCGCCTACGACGCAGCGTCGCTCAAGACCTGGGGCGAGGAGCTGTACGCGGAGACGGCCGGGAAGCTCCAGGCGGCCGCGAAAGAGCTTGGCGACACCGACTGGCGCGACTCCGTCGAGCGCCTCCGGACGGAGCATCCCGCCGAAGACGAGCTCGTTGCCGCGTATCGGACGGACATGGAGCGCTCACGTGACGCGACGCGGATCGCCAAGCTCGCCACGTTCCCGGCGGGCGAGTCGCTCACGGTCGAGCCGATGCCCGATTTCGCGCGGCCGACGCTGCCGTACGCGGCATACGTGCAGCCCGGTCCGTTCGAGCGGTCGCGCCGCGGCCGCTTCTGGGTCACGCTGCCGGCTGCAGGCGAGCCGGCCGCGGTGAGGGAGGAGCGTCTCTCGGGTCATCCGCGCAAGGGCATCGCGGTCATCGCCTGCCACGAGGGCTACCCGGGCCACCACCTGCAGCTCTCCATCGCCGCGGACCATCCCTCGCTCGCGCGCAAGGCGCTCCGCTCGAACGTGTTCATCGAGGGCTGGGGTCTCTACGTGGAGGAGCTCATGACCGAGCTCGGCTTCCTCGACGATCCGGAGACGCAGCTGCTCCGCCTCAAGGACCTGCTGTGGCGCGCGGCGCGGGTCACGGTCGATGTCGGCCTATCCATCGGGGAGCTTGGCTTTGAGCAGGCGGTCCGTTTCATGATGGACGGGCCGAAGCTTGAGCGGCCGAACGCGGTGGGTGAGTGCCGCCGGTACACGCTCTACCCGCTGCAGCCGTCGAGCTACGCGCTCGGCCGGGCCGCGATCCTCGATCTGCGTTCGCGCGCTCAGAAGAAGGGCTACGGGATGCGGAAATTCCACGACGCGCTGCTCGGCTGTGCGTCGATCCCGCCGGCGCTCGCGGCGGCCGAGCTCGGGCTGTAGCTACTCGACGAGACGGGGAAGGATCGGTGACGCGGTCGTGCCCGGAGTGAACGTGACCGTGAGGTTGCCGTTCTGGACGTTGATCTTGCTCGCGATGAGCTGGCCACCATTGATGGTCGCCGGATTGCCGTTGAGGTCGATCGTGCCGTTGGGCATGTAGATCGTCCCGGTGGCGTTGAGGGTGGAGTTGCCGCTTTCCGAGAGGCTCGCCGCGCACGCCGGGTCCTGGTAGATCGCCATGTTCAGGTAGGTCCCTGTGGTCATCGGGGTGATGGTCGAGTTGCCGCTCATCCCAGAACATGTGCCCGTCGCGAGCGGCCAGTTGGTCATCGTGTTGTAGATCAGGACCTTCCCGTCGCACGCCGTGCCGGTGTTGGGATCGACATGCGCGCCGTTGGTGTCCTGGGTGACGCCGCTGAAACCTCCGCCCTTCAGGATGTAGATCCCGTGGCACAGCGCCCCGCTGAGCGCGGACGTGTAGATGCCCTCGGGGTGGGTGCTCGTGCCGCCGATGTTCGCCGGATTGGTGGGCAGATCCGCGACGCCGTTGTAGCTCTTGCCGCTCGGCTTCGGGAAGCCGGCGAACGGATCCGCGACCGGCGCGATCCCGGTCGTGATCGTGACCCCGGCGGGGAAGCTGTTGCCCGTGGTGCCGCCGACGGTCTGGAAGCTATAGCTGTTCGGCGTGCACGGTGCCGGCAGCGAGGCGCAGATCTTGAGGTCCTGCCCGCTCGAGAATCCACTCACCGCGGAGCCCGCACAGGAATTGCTGAGGATCCCTCCGCCGTAGACGTGGATGTCCTCATTAGGCGAGACGCTGATGCCAGGTGATCCGCATCCCGTGCCGAGCGCCATGATCGGGTAGCCGTTATTGAGCTTCTCCGATCCGGCGACCCCGCGGGCACGGACCGGGTTGAAGGCCGCTTCGGCCGGAACGAGCGTTGTCTTGACCTGGCGGATGATGACGACCTCGACGTGCAGCACTGGGCTCTCGCCGGCGTACAGGCCGGCGGTCGGGGCGTTCGCGGACGCGACGTTCGTACCGTTCACGGTGACCGTCGTGCTGCTGACGCCGTCGACGAAGCCGTTCTTTGACGCGTCATCGATCGCGGCCTGGGTCGCCTGGTTCACGGTGCCGCCCTGGTACAGCACCACCGCTCCGGCGAAGGCCGCGGCATCGGCGGCCTCCTGCTGCGTCCGTTTGGCCGCGAACAGCTGTCCGGCGTCGATGGCGAGGCCGACCGCGAAGAGCAGGGCCATGAAGACGATCGCGACCATGACGAGAGCCTGACCGTTCTCGTCAGTGGCGAAGTGCCGCCGCTCGCGGATCACCGCTGGATCACCAGCTGCGATCCGCCGCGCAGCGTGATCTGGAAGGCGTTGCCGAGGAGGTACTGGGAGGGAAGCGGGACGAACGGCGCGGTCGCGTCGACCGTCACCCGCTGATTCCGCTGGTTGCCGCCGTCGGGGTAGTCGATCGTGACATCGATCCCGTAGACACCGACGGCGTTGTTGGTGACGGCGCTGACCACGTTGCCCAGGTTGTTGCTGACCGGGTTCAGGCAGGTCGTGCACGGGCCGGAAACCGGCACCCCCGCCGCGCCATGGACGATCGCGTAGCGCGTGCCCTCGCGGGCGGCGTAGGCGAGCGTGTTCTCCTGCCACACTGCGCGGGCCACGTCGAAGATCCCGGTGACGATGAGCAGGAAGATCGGCAGCACGAAGGCGAACTCCACGAGCGCCTGTGCGCGCTCGTCCCGGGCGAAGCGTCCGAACGGTCGCATCAATAGAAGGTCCGCATCACCGTCGTCCGGTCGAAGGTCCCGCCATTCGGCACGATCGGCCAGGCGATGATGGTCGACCAGCCGTACACGACGCGCACCGAAACGAAACACGGGATCGCGACCGTCGGCGGGCTCACGCAGGCGGTGACCCCGTCAGCCCGCGCTTTCGTGACCGTCACATTCGAGGACAGGGCATTGGCCGTTGGGGTGCGGTTGATCTCATTGACGACCGCGGCCTGCGCCTCGGAGTTGGTCGGCGTCTGATCGATGGCGTACGACTCCGCCCCCGCGCGCGAGCCGTTCTCGACCGCGATCTGGAGGGCGAACGCGCGCGCCATGTCGGCGCCACCAAGGATGGCGAACACGAGCAGCGGCAGGGTCAGTGCGAGCTCGACCATCGATTGACCGCTCTCGCGGCGAAGGAATCCACGCATCGCCCCAAAGTCTGGCGGTTGGGGCGTCCTTGTTACTCCCCCCTGGCGTGGTGATTTCGTCCTAGGGGATGCGGCTGCGACGCCGGGTAACAGGTGTGCGAAAAGCGGTCAGGCGCTGGCGATCAGCGGCGAAACATGCAACATCCTCGGTTGGTCCTTGGGCGCCGACCCGACCCGTTCTCGATCTGGGACTCGAGCCAGAGCGGCAAGGACCAGTTCAACAACGTCTTCTACAACAGTCCGGCGGTCGACGCGGCCCTCAAATCGAACCGCGAGGGTCCGGACTGCAGCAAGGCCGCGCGAAAGGTCGCGAACCACACCGTGGATGTGAAAGGGGCCGTGGCTCATTTACCCGCCGGGCGTGATGATCTTCATCACCGTGCTGTGCCTCTTCCTTGTGGGCGACGGACTTCGCGACGCGCTCGATCCCCGGCTCCGGGGTACCGAGAAGCGCTGATCAGTCGGCGGCCGTTACCGGCTGCCGCAGCTGGTCGAGGACCCCGCTCATGATCGCGAGCGCTGCGTCGACATCGGCGCGGCTCACGTTCGCGTGCGTGACCATGCGAAGACGCGGTGAGTTGCCGAGGTAACGCGAGATCCGCAGGCCGCGCTCCGCGCAGGCCTTCTGGAAGTCGCCGGCATCCATCGCGCTGCGGTCAACTTCGAACGAGACGATGTTCGTGACGACCTTGCCCGCGTCGATCTTCAGGCCGCGTATCGCGGCGAGCCCATCGGCGAGCGCCCGTGCGTTGACATGGTCGTCGACGAGCCGCTCGCGCATGGTCTCGAGCCCGACAAGGGCGGCCGCCGCGATGACGCCGGCCTGGCGCATCGCGCCGCCGAGGAGCTTGCGCACCTTGCGGGCCCGCGCCACGGTGTCGCGAGGCCCGCAAAGGATCGAGCCGACGGGAGCCGAGAGGCCCTTCGAGAAGCAGAACTGCACGGTGTCGACGGGGCCGGTGAGCTCCTTGACGTCGACCCCGAGGGCGGCGGCGGCGTTGAAGATGCGCGCACCGTCGAGGTGGACCTTCATGCCGCGCTCGTGCGCGAGGTCGGCGACGGCCTTCGTCTGCGCACCGGTGATCACCGATCCGCCGCAGTTGTTGTGGGAGTTCTCCAGGCAGAGGAGCGCGGAGCGGGGGAACGCCCCGGTCGCGGGACGGATCGCCGCCTCGATGTCCTCGAGCGAGGGCAGCCCGTCGCGGTTGGGCACGACGCGCCCGTGGAGACCGCCGAGGACCGTGAAGGCGCCCATCTCGTTCTGGTAGATGTGCGCGAGGTCGCCGAGGATCACTTCGTCACCACGCTGGGCCTGCGACAGCACGCCGACGAGGTTCCCGAGCATGCCGCTCGCGACGTAGACGCCAGCCTCCTTGCCCACGATCTCGGACGCGCGCTCCTCGAGCCGGTTCACCGTCGGGTCCTCGCCGTACTGGTCGTCACCGACCTCCGCGTCAGCCATCGCTTTGCGCATGGCCGGCGTCGGCAGGGTGAATGTGTCACTCCGGAATTCCAGGACCCTCATTTCGCGAACCCTCCCACAGCGGTTGCTGCGGCGACGAGCAGCGGCGCGACCACGATCGCGGGCAGGTAATCGGCGACCTGCACGTCGCGGACCTTCAGCAGCTTTAACCCTACGCCGACGATCAGCAGCCCGCCGACCGCGCTCATCTCGCGGAGTTGCGCGTCGGTCAGGAGGCCGGCGAAGAGCGAGGCACCTGCCGCGAGACCGCCCTGGTAGATGAGGATCACCACGAGCGACAGCAGCACGCCCCAGCCGAGGGTCGCGGCGAAGGCGATGGCCGTGAAGCCGTCGAGCACGCTCTTGATCGCGAGGAGCGATGCGTCACCGGTGAGGCCGTTGCTGATCGCGCCGAGGAACGTGAGCGGGCCGACGCAGAACACGATGCTCGCGGTGACAAAGCCCTCGGCGATCGTGCTCGTGCCGCCCGGTGCCGCGAGCCGGCTCTGGATCGCCGCGCCGAGATCATTGAGCCGCTGCTCGATGCCGGCCAGGGACCCGATGATGCCCCCGATGACGATCGCGCCCAGGAGATAGAGGAGGCTCGCGGTGTCGATCGCGAACTTCACGCCCATCGCGAGCGTGAACAGCCCGACGCCCGAAATGACGTTCTCCCTGAGCCGCACCGTCAGCCGATCGCCGAGGAAGGTGCCGAGGAGGCCGCCGAGCAGGACGGTCGCAAGGTTGAGCGCTGTGCCGGTGAACCACATCGGTTGGCTAGTATGCGAGGCTGATGAGCACGCTGGCATTCATCGGCGACTGGGGACAGCACCCGACCCTTGAGACATTCAGGGCCGCCGTACCCGGCGACCGCGTCATCGGCGTCGAGAAGGGTGACCTCGGACCGGCAGCCGCCGCGGAAGCGCTGCTCGGCGGTATCTCGCTCGACCGGCTCCGCGACGCGCTGATCACGATGCCGAAGCTGCGCTGGGTCCATACGTTCTCCGCGGGCGTCGACGGGCACGTGCCGCTCCTCGCCGGCCGCGACGGTATCCAGCTGACGAACAACACCGGCGCG
>JBBQHN010000027.1:0-18966 GCA_038324015.1 Candidatus Limnocylindria bacterium
CGGCGCTCGTCGCCGCGGGCATCCGCGTGGAGCGGCTGCGCGCGGCATGAGCCTTCGCGCATTCGGCGATCGGGCGTTCCTCCTCGAGCTCGAGCAGCGCATCGATCCCGGGATCGCCGCCCGCGCTCGCGCCATCGCGGACGCCTGGGAGGCCGGAGGCCTCGGCGCCGCGATCCCCGCGTACGCGTCGGTCGTGCTGCAGTTCGACCCGCCCACGCCGCGCGCCGCCGCGCTCGCGGCGGCCCAAGCGCTCGCAACGGATCCGCCTGCATCGCGGCCCGCGATGCCGGGGCGGCTCATCGAGATCCCGACCACCTATGACGGACCGGACCTCGCCCTGGCCGCCGGGCGATCCGGGCTGACACCGGGCGAGCTCGTCGATGCGCACGCGGGGCGCGAGTACGAGGCGTTCTTCCTTGGCTTCATGCCCGGACTCGCATACCTCGGAACGCTCGACTCGACGATCGACGTGCCGCGCCTCGACACACCGCGGCCGCGCGTGCCCGCGGGATCGGTCGGGATCGCGAATGGCCAGACGCTCGTCTACCCGTTCGAGTCACCGGGAGGGTGGTACCTCATTGGCCGCACGGTGCTGGTCATGTTCGATCCCCGGCGCGACCCGGCGGCGCTCATCGGTGCGGGCGATCGCGTGCGGTTCGTGCCGCGATGATGTGGATCACGAAGCCCGGGCTCCGCGCGACGGTGCAGGACCGCGGACGCGCCGGCGGCGCGCGCGCGGGGATCCCACCGTCAGGGCCGGCGGACCCGCAGGCCTTCGCCGCCGCCCTCGCGCTCGCGGGCTGCGCGGACGACGCGGCGGCCATCGAGATCGTCGGATTGCCGTTCGCGTTCCGCTGCGACGATCGGCGCGTGGTCGCGGCCACAGGCCGTGACGTGCGGATCCGCACCCACGGGCGCGTGCCCGGATGGACCAGCGTCCTCGCGCGAGCCGGGGAAGAGGTCGTCGTGGAAGGTTCGGACCACACGCGCTACGCGTACGTTGCCGTGAGCGGCGGCCTCGCGCTCGAGCCCGTGCTCGGCTCGCGTGCCACGTACCTGCCGGCCGCGCTCGGTCCGGTCGCACACGCGCTCGCCGCCGGAGACGCGTTCGAGCTCGCCGCATCGGGTGCCGGGATGGAGGCCGCCGGCCGCCGCGCCGCCGCACCCGCGTACGGGACGCCCGTCCGCGCGATCGCCGGACCGCACGACGCATCGTTCCCGGCAGGGACCGTCGACCGGTTCTTCGCGTCGCCCTTCACGGTCCTGGCCGAGAGCGATCGGATGGGCGTGCGTCTCGCCGGACCAACGATCGATCCGGCTGAACGCGAGCTATTGAGCTTTGGTCTCGTTACCGGAGCGATCCAGGTGCCGCGCGGCGGCGCTCCGATCGTGCTGCTCGCCGACCATGGGACGACCGGCGGCTACCCGATCATCGCGACCGTGATCGCGGCCGATCTTGGGATCGTCGCCCAGACGGCGCCCGGGGAGGCCATCCGATTCGAGCGCGTGACGCCTGAGGATGCCACGCGTTCTACCTAGGTGGAGCGCTTCGCGACCCATCCCTGGAGCCCGTCGGCGGCGGATCCGGTCCACCTCGCGCGCCCGAGGTCGATCCTCACGCAGGCAGTGCGGGTGCACGACCGATTCCGCTCGCATGCCGCGATCTGCGAGCTCGACGGCAGGGCGATCCGCATCACCGACACCACCGGAACGCGCGAGATCACGTGGCCGGACGCGCGGTCGGTGACTGCCGAGCGTGGCCGCGTCCGCATCGTGTCGCCGCACGGGACGATCGATCTCTCCATCGCGCTCGATGGCGTCGTCGATCCCGGGCTCGCTCCGTTCTTCGCCACGGTCCTCTCTGATGGCCGCCGCGGCACGCTGAGCAGCGCCGGCGCGCTGCATGAGCTCACGCGCGCGATCGACGCGACGACCGAGGGATTCACCGACAGCGACGACCCGGTCATCCCGCTCGCCATCGGCGGCTTCGCGGTGATGGTGGGAGTGATCCTCTTGGCAGCCGTTCCCTTCGTTGCCCAGCTCGCGGCGCGCATCACGCCCGTGCCCGGCACCTTTGCGATCCTTCCGCACGTCTCCGTGTTCGACCCGCGCGTCGTGCTCGCGGCGTTCGCCGGCAGCGCGGCCCTCGCGGCCAGCATCGCGCGCATCGCCCTCGGCGCCTCGGCGCCCGGGTGGGCGCGGGGCACGCTGCGGCACTGGCACCACAACGGTGGTAGAGCCGAAGAGCTCGCCCGCCGCGCGGTCGCGCACGTCGTCCTTTATCCCCGCGTCATCCTGGCGGTCGCTGCGATCGGACTGATCCTCGCGCTGCAGCCGGCGTTCGCCCGGACGGTCGTCGACGCAAGGGGTCTCCACCTGGCGTCGGGGCTGCCACTCCTCTCGACGGACGTGCCGTGGTCCGACGTGACCGAGGTCGTTCCGCTGGCAGTCGGGTTCAACGAGCGGCAGGAGGGCTTCGCGACCACCCTGGTGCTCGCGGGCGGCTCGCGCGTGTCGACACGAGGTCGAGATCTCCTCGGCGGCTCGGAGCGGGCGCTCTACGACTTTTCCCGCGCACACGCCCGCTAGACTTCGGAGAAGCGCGTTCGGGAAGGGTCTTTCTCTGAGGATGGGGATGGAAGAAGCCGCTCTTCGCTACATCGGCGTGTTCCTGCCGTTCGTCGCGACGCTCATCTGCGCGCACTACATCGTGCGCACGAGCGGATCCGAGCTGATCGCGCGCACGAAGATCGCGTCACCCGACGTCCTGTGGCGCGCGCTTGGCGCGACAGCCGTCTCGATCGGCCTCATCGTCAGCGTCGACGTCGTGACCGGCGGCGATCTGTTCCTGCATCCTCGGTTCCCGGAATCGCAGCTGCTCATCACCCTGCTCCTGGTCGGCCTGTTGCTCGTATTCATGATCGGGCGCTCGCTCGTGCCGATCGCGCGCCGGTTCAAGCGGGCCTGACGCAGATGCGGAACGCAACGGATCCCGGCGAGGAGCTCCTGGCCAGCGCCGTCGAGCGCCTCGACCGGGCCGCGAAGGCGATCGGCCTAGACCCGGGCATGCACAAGATGTTGAGCACGCCTGAGCGCGCGCTCATCGTGTCGGTCCCGATCGTCCGCGACAACGGGGACATGGAGGTCTTCACCGGTTACCGCGTCCAGCACTCGACCGGCCGCGGCCCTGGCAAAGGCGGGATCCGTTTCCACCCCGGCGTCACGCTCGCCGAGGTGACCGGCCTCGCGATGCTGATGACCTGGAAGTGTGCGGTCACCGACCTGCCGCTCGGTGGCGCGAAAGGCGGCGTCGCGTTCGATCCACGTGGCTACAGCAAGCGCGAGATCGAGCGCGTGACGAAGCGGTACACGACCGGGATCCTGCCGATCATCGGTCCGGAGCAGGACATTCCGGCACCCGACGTGAATACGGACGCGCAGACGATGGCCTGGATCGTCGACACGTTCACGATGATCACCGGCAAGCATTCGCCTGAGGTCGTCACCGGCAAGCCGGTCGATCTCGGGGGATCGCGCGGGCGCCACGAGGCGACCGGCCGCGGTGTGGCGTTCGTGACGCTTGAGCTCTTGCGGCGCAGGGGCCGCACGGTCGAGGGCACGCGCGTCGCCGTGCAGGGGTTCGGCAATGTCGGCAGCTTCGCCGCACTCGCGCTGTCACAGGCGGGCTGCAAGATCGTCGGCATCTCCGACGTCAGCGGAGGCTACGCCGATACAGCGGGCATCGACATCGCGAAGGCGATGGCGCACCTGAAGGGCACCGCGCACCGAACGCTGGAGGGCCTGCCGGGCGCAGCGAAGATCAGCAACGCCGACCTGCTGGCGCTCGATGTCGATGTCCTTATCCCGGCGGCGCTCGAGGCGCAGATCACCGCCGCCAACGCTGCCGAGGTGCGGGCCGGGATCATCGTCGAGGGGGCGAACGGCCCGGTGACCGCCGAGGCTGATCGCATCCTCGCGGACCGCGGCATCACGATCGTGCCCGACATCCTCGCGAACGCCGGCGGCGTGGTCGTCTCGTATTTCGAGTGGGTCCAAAGCCGGGCGCAGTTCTACTGGGAGCTGGACGAGGTCGAGCGGCGCCTCGAGATCTATATGCGCCGCGCGATGGAGTCGGTCCTCGCGACGGCCAAGACCTACGACGCGACCTACCGCGAGGCGGCGTTCATCGTGGCGGTGGAGCGGGTCGCGAAGGCGATCGAACAGCGGGGGATCTTCCCCTAGGCCATATCGTCCGGCCGGCGGGTGTCGGCGTTCTTTGCATAAATATCCAGGTTCGTGCATAATCTCAGAGTGCCCATCACGGTCGCGATCGTCGGGGCTACGGGTTACGCCGGGGGCGAGCTCGCGCGCCTGCTGCTGCGGCACAGCGGGGTGAAGCTCGTGGCGACCGTCGCCCGCGCACGCCAGGGCGAGCCGCTCCGCGCGGTGCTCCCGCACCTCCACGACGCGCCCGACGACCTCGTCGTCGGCAGCGGCATCGGTGACGCCGAGGTCGTCTTCACGGCACTCCCCGCGGGCGAGGCCGCGAAGCAGGCGCCGCGGTGGCTCGCGGAAGGCCGCCGGATCATCGACATCGGTTCGGACTTCCGGCTCAAGGACCCCGTCGCCTACGAGCGCTGGTATGGCTACACGCATCCCGCGCCGGAGCTGCTCGCAGAATCGGTGTACGGGCTGACGGAATTCGCGCGTCCCGATCTGCCGAAGGCGCGTGTGGTCGCGAATCCGGGCTGCTACCCGACGGCGTCACTCCTCGCGCTCGCGCCGGCGGCGAAACACGGCCTCATCGACAGCGGCGTGATCGTCGACGCCAAGTCCGGCGTCTCTGGCGCGGGTCACGTCGTCGACGACGCGTACCTCTACGGCACGATCGACGAGAGCGTCCGCACGTACGGCGTGCCGAAGCACCGGCACACGCCCGAGATCGCGCAGGAGCTCGCCGTCCTCGGCCGTGCGGACGCCGGCTTGACGTTCACGCCGCACCTCATCCCGATGACGCGTGGCCTCATCGCGACCTGCTACGCGCCGCTCCGCGCCGGCGTCACCGCCGCGCAGGTGGCCGAGGCGTACGCCGCCACCTACTCCAGCGAGCCGTTCGTGCGATGGGTCAATGCATTCCCGCCGACCAAGGCGACCCTCGGGAGCAACTGGTGCCTCGTGCACGCGATCGTTGACGAGGACAACCGGCGTCTGGTCGCGGTCGGCGTCCTCGACAACCTCGTGAAGGGCGCTGCCGGACAGGCGATCCAGAACCTGAACGTGATGTGCGGCCTGCCGGAGACGACGGGTCTCGAGGCGATGCCGCTGTGGCCATGACCGAGGGACGGGGCGTCACCTTCGCGAAGGGCTTCGTCGCCGGCGCGGTCGCGGCCGGAGTGAAGCACGCGGATGCGACCAGACTCGATGTCGCGGTCATCGCGTCGACGGCAGAGCACGTCCATGCGGCGGGCGTCTTCACGACCAACCAGGTGATCGCCGCGCCATGCCTCGTCACGCGTAAACATCTCGCCAAAGGGCACCTCCGCGGCGTCGTCGTGAACTCCGGCAACGCGAACGCGTGCACCGGCCCGCAGGGAGAGCGCGACGCCGTCGCGATGGCGACCGCGGGCGCCGAGCTCCTGCAGGTCGATCCCCATGAGATCGGGGTCGCGAGCACCGGCGTCATCGGTGTGCCGCTACCGATGGACCGGATCGCGCCCGCGATCGGCCGGATCAGGCCGACCGAATCCGGCTGGGATGACGCGTCGCGGGCCATCATGACCACCGATACCAGACCGAAGGTCGCGCAGCGGGAGGTCGTGCTCTCCGAAGGCACCGTCCGCATTGGCGGCATGGCGAAGGGCGCCGGGATGATCCATCCGAACATGGCGACGCTCCTGACCTTCGTGACCACGGATGCCCACATCGATGGCGCCGCGCTTCGGCCCATGCTCCGCGCAGCCGCGGATGACACGTTCAACACGGTCTCGGTCGACGGAGACACGAGCACGAACGACACGCTCCTCGTGCTTGCGAATGGGGCCTCCGGCGTGCGCGTCGGTACGGCCGACGGTCCGAAGTTCCTGGATGCGCTCACGGCGGTGTGTCTCGATCTCGCGCGCGCGGTCGTCGCCGACGGCGAGGGCGTGACGAAGGTATTCGAGGTGCGGCTCATCGGTGCGGCGTCAGAGTCGGACGCGCGCGCGGCCGCCCGGACGATCACGACCTCCAATCTCGTGAAGACGGCGATCCACGGCGCCGACCCGAACTGGGGCCGGATCCTCGCGGCCGCCGGCCGGTCGGGGGCGAAGGTCGAGGCAGCGAAGGCGTCGGTGCGCATCGGTGACGTCGCCGTCTACGTGAGCGGTGCGCCTCGGGCGTTCGACGCGAATACGGTGCGAGCGCTCTTCGCGAAGCCGGAGATCGTGATCGAGGTGGACCTCGGCCTGGGCGACTCGACGGCCCGCGCCTGGGGTACCGACCTTTCGGCAGAGTACGTGCGGATCAATGCCGACTACACCACCTAGGCCTTCGGGCCGTACCCCTACGACCGAGCGCGCGCGCGAGGTCGTGGTCCTCAAGATCGGAGGAAGTGTCGCCGGCGAAGACGACGCGGCCCTCGATCTGGTCGCCGCGCTCAACGACGCCGGCCGGCCGGTCATCGCGGTGCACGGCGGCGGCCCGCTCATCGGCGAATGGTCCAAGAAGCTCGGCCTCGATACGCGGTTCGAGCGCGGCCTGCGCGTCACCGACGAACCCACGCGCGATGTCGCCCTCGGCGTGCTCGCGGGCCTCGTGAACAAGACCCTCGTCGCGCGGCTGATCAAGAAGGGCGTGCCGGCGACCGGGCTCTCCGGCGTCGACGGCGGCATGCTCCGCGCCGAGCGCGACGACGCGGCACTCGGGCTCGTCGGTCGTGTGTCGATGGTCGACAGCTCATTGCTCGAGGAGCTGCTCGAGGCGCTTCGCGTACCGGTCGTCGCGCCGGCCGCTCTCGACCCGGACGGCACGATCCTCAACGTGAACGGCGATGCTGCCGCAGGCGCGATCGCGGCGAGCGTCGCCGCGCGGCTGCTCGCGTTCGTGACGGACGTCCCCGGCGTGCGGGGCAAGGACGGCAAGGTGCTCCCGCATCTTGACCGCGATAGCGCGAAGGCGCTCGTAGACGACGGGACGATCGAAGGCGGGATGCTGCCAAAGGTCGAAGCCTGCCTCGTCGCGGCCCAGGCCGGTTGCCGGGCGGCGATCATCTCGGCACGTGACATCGATGCCATCGAGGCTCTGCTCGCGGGCGAGCTGGCCGGCACGGTGTTCGAGGCCGCATGAACGAGCTCAACGCGCGCAAACAGCACCGCCAGCAGACGCTTCTGCGTCTCGTCAGCGAGAAGCGCCTTGCGACGCAGCAGGACGTCGTCCGGGCGCTGCGCGCTGCCGGCTTTGCCGCCACGCAGGCGACCGTGTCGCGTGACATCGTCGAGATCGGGCTGGTGAAGGTCCCGCGCGACGGGGCGCACCTCTATGCCCCGCCGGCGGTGGCGCCACTGTCCGGCGGCCTCGAGCGGCTCCGCAGGTTCTGCGAGGAGTATCCGGTGTCGAGCGCGGTCGCAGGGAACCTTGTGATCCTGAAGACGCCGCCGGGAACAGCCAACGCATTGGCCATCGCGCTCGACACGTCCGGATTCAACGATGTGATCGGGACGATCGCAGGTGACGACACGGTGTTCGTCGCGGCACACGATCCGGCGCGCGCGCGCGGGATCAACAAGCGGCTTGCTGAATATGGGGTGGGAAAGCCGGTATGACGAAAGACAAGGCGGCGCAAGCGACCAAGGGGCAGACGATCGTGCTCGCGTATTCCGGCGGGCTCGACACGTCCGTCGCGGTCGCGTGGCTGCGCGAAACGTACGGCTTCGAAGTCGTCACCTGCACCGGCGACCTCGGTTCAGTGGAGAACCTGCCGGAGATCCAGAAGAAGGCGATCCAGAGCGGCGCGAAGAAGGCGATCGTGCACGACGCGCGCGACACGTTCGTCCGGTTCTTCCTCTGGCCGGCGCTCCAGGCGGGTGCGCTCTATGAGGGGCGGTACCCGCTCGCGACCGCACTTGGGCGGCCGCTGCTCGCGAAGCTGCTCGTCGACGCGGCGCGCGAGGAGGGCGCGCGGTTCGTCGCGCACGGCTCGACGGGCAAGGGCAACGACCAGGTGCGCTTCGACCTCGCGGTCGCGGCGCTTGCGCCCGAGATGACGGTCGTCGCGCCACTGCGGAGCGGCATGAATATGACCCGCGACGATGAGATCGACTACGCGAAGGCGCGCGGTATCCCCGTGCCGGTCACGAAGAAGAGTCCATACAGCGTCGACATGAATCTCTGGGGCCGTTCGATCGAGGCCGGTGTGCTCGAGGATCCGTGGGGCGCGCCGCCCCGCGACGTCTTCCAGTGGACGGTCGATCCGGACGAGGCGCCTGAGCGCGCGAAGGAGCTCGTCATCGGCTTCCGCGAAGGCATCCCGGTCACGCTCGACGGCGAAGAGGTCGAGGGCGTCGAGCTCATCGAGCGCCTCAACACGCTCGCCGGAAAGCACGGCGTCGGGCGCATCGACCAGATCGAGAACCGGCTCGTCGGCATCAAGTCACGCGAGATCTACGAGGCGCCGGCGGCCGTCGTGCTGCATCTCGCGCACCGTGCGCTCGAGGACATGGTCTTGTCGAAGGAGACGCTGCGGTTCAAGCAGCGCGTCGCCGACGAGTACGCGGATCTCGTCTACAACGGCCTGTGGTTCTCGGCACACCACCAGGACCTCGCGTCGTATGTGCACAGCACGCAGCGTTTCGTCACCGGCGACATCCGCCTGAAGCTCCATAAGGGCACGGCGATGGTCGTCGGCCGCCGCTCGGAGCACTCCCTCTACTCGACGTCGCTCGCGACCTATGGGAAGGGCGACACCTTCGACCACAAGGCCGCGGAAGGCTTCATCAACGTCTTCGGCCTGCCGCTGCGAAACCAGTCGCGCATCCAGGCCCTCTGGGGTCCGGACAGCGAAGCGACGCTCGCGATCCCCAAGAACGTCGCAACGGAGAAGCCCGCAGCGAAGCCCGCTCCTAGGCACAAGCCCGGTAAGCGGACGTGAGCGGCCCGCTCTGGAGCGGCCGGTTCGAGGGCGGCCTCGATCCGGCGATCCTCGGCTTCACGAGCTCGCTCGAGCTCGACAAGCGGATCGCGGCGCACGACGTGCGCGGCAGCATCGCGCACGCGCGGATGCTCGGCGCGCAGCGGATCCTGAGCGCGGACGAGGCGCGCGCGATCGTCAACGGCCTCGAGCAGATCGCCACGGAGCTGGTGGACGGCTCGTTCGCCTGGCCCACGGGCCATGAGGACGTGCACAGCGTCATCGAGTCGGTCCTCGGCGAGCGCATCGGGGCGGTCGCCGGGAAGCTGCATACCGCGCGCAGCCGCAACGACCAGGTCGCGCTCGACCTGCGTCTCTTCACCCTCGACCTGTTCGACGAGCTCGACGCATCGCTCGTGCTGCTCGGTCAGGCGCTCATCGAGCGCGCCGCCGGCGAGGTCGAGACCGTCCTGCCCGGCTATACGCACCTGCAGCGTGCGCAGCCCGTGTCGCTCGCGCATCACCTGCTCGCGCACGTGGAGGCGTTCCGCCGGGACCGCGCGCGCGTCGCCCAGGCCCGCGCTCGTGCCGCGGTGTCGCCCCTTGGGGCCGCCGCGCTCGCCGGGTCGCCGTACGCGGTCGATCCTCGGATGACCGCCCGCGAGCTCGGGCTCCTCACGACCTTCCGCAACAGCATCGACGCGGTGAGCGACCGCGACTTCATCGTCGAGTACGTCTTCGTCGCGGCGCTCGCGGCCGTCCATGCTTCGCGCATCGCCGAGGAGCTGGTCCTCTGGACCTCGGCCGAGTTCGGCTTCGTCGCGTTCGATGATCGCCACGCGACCGGTTCGAGCATCATGCCGCAGAAGAAGAATCCCGACGTGGCCGAGCTCGTGCGCGGCCGCGCCGGGCGGATCATCGGAGACCTCGTCGCGGTCCTGACGACACTGAAGGGCCTGCCGCTCGCGTACGGCAGCGACCTGCAGGAGCAGCGCGTGCCCCTGTACGACGCCGCGCAAGCGGCCCCCGGCCTCGTCGTTCTCGCGCTCGTCATCAAGGAGCTGCACATCGACCGCGAGGCGATGCGGCGCGCGACCGAACGGGGGATGCTGACTGCGACGGATCTTGCGGATCACCTCGCGGCACGCGGGGTCCCGTTCCGCGAAGCGCATGAGGTCGTCGGCAGGATCGTCCGCGATCAGCTCGCGAAGGGAAAGGACCTCGTGTCCTTGACCACGCCGGACCTGCGGGGCTACGACCCGCGGTTCGGCGATGATGCCGCAGCGGATGCGTCCGTCACGCGGTCGCTCGCGGCCCGCCGCTCACCCGGTGGGACCGCACCGGAGCGCGTGCGTGAGGAGCTTGCGGAGGCGAAGGCCGCGTTCGGGTCGTGATCGTCCGCGCGGCGCGGGTGTCGGACGTCGCTTCGATGAAAGCGCTGATCGATCGCTACGCCGCCGAGGACCGGATGCTCGAGCGGACCGCGACGTTCCTCGAAGCAAACCTCGCGGACTTCGTCGTGGCGGATGACGAGGGCTTCGTCGGGTGCGGCGCGCTCGCGACCCTGACGAGCGATCTCGCCGAGCTCCGGTCGCTCGCGGTCGAGCCCGGGGCGACGGGACGGGGCCTGGGGAAGGCGATCGTCGAGGTCTGCATCCAGCGCGCACGCGAGCGTGGCCTCCGGCGCGTCTTCGCGCTCACCCTGGTCCCTGAGTTCTTCGCCGCCTGTGGCTTCACCCTGACGAGCCTCGGCCGACTGCCCGAGAAGAGCGCCTCGGAGTGCCCGGTGTGCCCGAAGCGGTTCGCCTGCGATGAGCAGGCGATGCTCCTGCACCTGGACGGGACCGCCCCGCTGCCGCTCCTGCCCGGCGAGCCTGTCGGCTACACCCGCCTCTTCCTTCACACTGAGCCGTCGTGAGCAGCACCGTGCGCGCCGGGGTGGCCGCCTTCGACGCCGTCGCGATGGCCATATACGCGTACCTCGCCACCGGCGGGTTCGGGAACCTCGGGACCGATCTCCTCCTCTGGGGCTCAGCTGCGGCCGCGGCCATCGCCGCGTTCGTCGTGGCAGTCAACGGTCCCGCCGTCCTCGGGTGGATCGCGATCGGCTACATCCTGTTCGCCGGACTGCTCGTGACCGGGCCCGAGCTGATCCTGATCGCCCTCGCGGTCGCGCTCATGCCCGTGGTCCAGCGGCCACGCGGCTCGCTCGCGATCAGCATCGTCGTCGCGGCGCTCGCGGCATTCGCGTGGCTATTCCTCTTCATGCTTTTCCTTCGCTCCGGCATTTAGCATTCGTTCGATGGTCCATCGCCCCACCGTGCGATCCGCCAACGGCATCGTCGCGAGTGGGCATCACCTCGCGACGGCGGCCGGCCTTGCGGCGCTACGCGACGGCGGCAGCGCGGTCGACGCGGCCATCGCGGCGGCTGCGGTCTGCGCGGTCGTCCTGCCACAGCGCTGCTCGATCGGCGGCGACGTGTTCGCACTCGTCTACGACGCACGCAGCCGGAGTGTGATCGCGTACAACGGCTCAGGCGCCGCACCCGCGACCGTCGACGGCGGCGCCTTCGCGCAAGGCTACGGCGATCGCGGAGCGCGGCTCGCGACCGTGCCCGGCGCGGTCGCTGCGTGGGGCGACATGCTGAACGATCACGGCAAGCTCGGGATCGACCGGGACCTGGTACCGGCGATCGCGTACGCGGCCGAGGGCTTTCCGGTGAGCGACCTGCTCTCACGGGCCATCGGCGAAGAAGCGGCGCGCCTGGGCGCCGATCCGACGGCGGCGCGCACCTACAGCCCGCTCGGCAGACGCCCGCGCCCGGGCGAGATGCTGCAGCAGCCTGAGCTCGCGGGGTCCCTGCGTGCGATCGCAGCCGACGGCGCCGACACGTTCTACCGGGGCGGTCTCGGCGAGCGCCTCGCGGACGGCATCGCGAGCCTCGGCGGCTGGATCGGTACCGTAGACCTCGCCGCGCACCGCACGGATCGCCGTGATCCGATCGAGACCGCGTACCGCGGCCTCCGGGTCGTCGGGCAGCCACCGGTGTCGCAGGGCCATGTGCTGCTCGAGGAGCTCGCGATCGCCGAGGGTCTCGATCTGCGCGGCCTGGGCTGGGGCAGCGCGGATCAGATCCACACGATGGTCGAGATCAAGAAGCTTGCGTTCGCCGATCGCGACGCGCTGGCCGGCGATCCACGCGTGGTCCGCTTCGACGCCGACGTGCTGTATTCGGTCGGATTCGCGGCGCAGCGCCGCCGAGCCCTCGGCACGAAGGCTGCCGACCGCGTCGAGCCGGCAGCATTGCCCGCCGACACGACGTATCTCGCGGTCGTGGACCGCGACGGGAACGCTGTCTCGCTCATCGAGAGCGTGTTCAGCGCGTTCGGCGCGGCGACGATGGTTCCGGGCACCGGCATCCTCCTGAACAATCGCCTCTCGGGGTTCTCGCTCGACCCGCGGTCGCCGAACGCGCTCGCGGCGGGCAAACGTCCGGTGCACACACTGAACACCGTCATCGTCCTGGACGGTCAGTCGCCGCGCTTCGTCTTCGGGACCCCTGGGCGCCACGCGCAGGTGCAGACGAACTTCCAGCTCGCGGTCGGGCTCATCGACCACGGCCTCGATGTCCAAGAGGCGATCGAATCGCCACGCTGGTATCACGAGACGGGCAGAACATTGCAGCTCGAGGGGCGTTTCCCTGAGCAGGTGCGCAAAGCGTTGGCGGCGAGGGGACACGACCTGCAGGTCCTTGGCGACTGGGCTGAGATCACCGGTGGCGCGCAGGCGATCGCGATCGACGGCAACGGCGTCTTCTCCGGCGGAGCCGACCCGCGGCGCGAGGGCTACGCGGCCGGTTACTAGCGGATGACACGGAGCGCGATCGCCCTCGCCATCCTCACGGTCCTGTCCTCGGTCTTTGCCGCCTGCGAGCCGCAGCCGCCCGCCGTCGAGCCCGTCGCGAAGGCCTATGCCGCCGCCTGGGTGAAGGGCGACTACCAAGCCATGTGGGCGCTGCTCACCGACGAGAGCAAGGCCAGGGTCGGCGAGGACGGCTTCATCACGCGGCTCCCGCGCATCGCACAGGAGATGACGCTGACCTCGCTCGAGGCGACGCCCGGCGTCGCCGCGCATCCGCCCGGCGCCAACGGCTCGCCCGATCCACGGCGCGCGGCGGTGCCGCTCGCGGTCACGTTCCACACGCAGCGTGTCGGCAACTTCCGCCGCGACACGTTCCTGTCCCTCGTGATGACCGGCGACAAGGACAAGGCTGTCTGGAAGATCGACTGGACGCCTGAGGCCACCCTCCCACGCCTGACCACGGGACGTCTGGTGCGCATGACGCGCCTACTCACAAGCCGCGGCCGGATCATCGCGCGAGATGGGACCGAGCTCGCGACATTCAGCGACGCGGCCGTGGTCGGTGTCGTGCCCGAGCAGATCAAGAACGAGGCGGGCCTGCTCGCGAGTCTTTCGAGTGCCCTCGGCCTCAAGGCCGACGACATCAAAGCGAAGTACACCGCGTTGTGGGTGCGGCCGGACAGCTTCGTTCCGATACGCACACTGACCGGTGACGCCTTCACGGGGCTGCGGGCGCGCCTCACCGTCATCGAGGGTGTGCAGCTCCAGTCGCAGCGCGTGCGCAGCTACCCGACGGGCCTCGCATCGCAGCTGCTCGGCTTCATGGGCGAAGCGAGCGACGCTGATGCGCAGAAGCGCGCCGCGCGCGGTTACGCGGCCGGTGACCTCATCGGGAAGAACGGTCTCGAGCAGCAGCTCGATGACGTGCTCGGCGGCACTTTCGGCTGGCGACTTTCGATCGTGGATCCCGACGAGCGTCCGGTCGAGCTGCTCGGCGAGACCGCGGCGATCGCCGGGAACGATGCAGTGTTGTCGCTCGATCCGAAGCTGCAGGCCGCCGCTGAGAAGGCGCTCGGTGATCAAAAGGGCGCGGTCGTGGCCGAGGACCCCTGGTCGGGCGAGGTGCTCGTGCTCGCGAGCCGTCCGTCCTTCGACGCGAACGTGTTCGTCAGCGGTGACAGCGCGACGATCGCCGCTCTGAACAGCGATCCGAAACGGCCGCTGGTCAACCGCGCGGTGTCAGGCACATACCCCCTCGGGTCCTCGTTCAAGCCGATCACCGCGGCGGCCGCGCTCAAGAACGGTCTGTACAAGGCCGGCCAGCGGATCGACTGCCCGGCCGCGTGGAACGGCTACGGCATCGTCCAGCTCAATCACGAGACCGGGAACCTCGGGCCGATCGATCTACGCACCGCGCTCGCGCGCTCGTGCAACACGTTCTTTTACGAGCTGGGCAAGCGGCTCAACGACACGAACACGCGCCTGTTGCCGGACGAGGCATTCAGCTTCGGCCTGGGGAAGGCGACGGACATCGACTTCGTCATCGAGGCCGATGGCAATGTGCCGAGCCCGGCAAACCGTCCGTGGAACCCGGGCGATGCCACGAACCTCGCGATCGGCCAAGGCGATCTCCTCGCGACACCGCTGCAGATGGCGAACTACACGGCCGCGCTCGCGAACGACGGCATTGTGTGGAAACCCCGGCTCGTCACCGAGATCCGGACGCGGACCGGTGCCGTGGTGAAGACATATTCCGCCACGCAGTTGCGCACCGCGACGACCACGCCCACGGATCTCTCGCTCATCCGCGATGGAATGCGCGCGGTCGTGAGCGATCCGAACGGCACCGTGTACTTCAAGTTCCTCAACTTCCCGACGGCGGTCGCGGGGAAGTCCGGCACCGCCGAGACGCCGTCGGGGAACCCGGACGCGTGGTTCATCGGCTTCGCCCCGTATGACGGACCGAAGCTGGCGCTGGCCGTGATCTTCGAGGAGAAGCCGGGCTTGTTTGGCAGCCAGGACGCCGGAGCGGCCGCCCGGGCGGTGTTCGCCGCGCAGTTCGGGGGAACGCCGTAACGTTCTAGGTATCCCCGAGCAGACCGCGTTCATCGACGTCCCCGCGACACGGCGGCTCGACAACGGCCTCGTGATCCACGCCCTGGAGGCGCGTCACGCACCCGTCGTCTCGCTCTGGGTCTGGTACCACGTGGGCGGCCGCAACGAGGTCCCTGGGACGACCGGCATGTCGCACTTCCTCGAGCACATGCTGTTCAAGGGCACGCCCGCGCATCCGAAGGGTGATCTGGACCGGCTCCTCGCGCGCTACGGCGCGCAGTGGAACGCGTTCACCAACGAGGACGTCACCTGCTATTTCGAGACCGTCCCGCGTGACCGCTATGACGTGGCCCTCGAGCTTGAGGCCGATCGCATGCGGAATGCGCTCATCGCGATCGAGGAGGTCGAAGCCGAGCGGACGGTGATCGTGAGCGAGCGCGAAGGTCTCGAGAACGATCCGTCGTTCCTCCTTGGAGAGTCGCTCCAGGCGGTCGCCTTCGACCGGCATCCCTACGGCCAGGGTGTCATCGGTAGCAAGTTCGAGATCAAGCTCATGACACGCGACGGCCTCTACGCGCACTACCGCAGGCACTACGCACCGAACAACGCGTACGTTGTCGTGGTCGGTGACGATCGCGCGGAAACGCTGATCGAGAAGGCGGCCGCTGCGTTCGGTAGCGTGGGCGAAGAGCCGGTGGTCGCGCCGCCGCTCGCGCCGGAGCCGCCACAGATGGGCGAGAAGCGGCTCGTCGTGCACCGTGCCGGTGGCGCGCTGCCGATCGTTCAGGCCGGCTTCCACACCGTCGCGGCCTCTGACCCCCGCGCCGCGACGCTCAGCGCGGTCGCCGTCGCGCTCGCCGGTGGTGGCGGCGGCGACTCAGCCTCGGGCCGGTCATCGCGGCTGTACCGGGCACTCGTCGAGAAGGAGCTCGCGACCGATGTGGACGCGAGCTTCGGGCTGACGAAAGATCCGTATCTGTTCACGCTCGAAGCGACGCTCCGTCCCGGCGTGCCGCACCGCACTGTCGAGGACGTATTGCTGCACGAGCTGCAGCGCCTCGCCGACCAGCCGCTCGACGAACAGGAGTTCGGACGCGTCCGGCGCGGTCTGCTGGCGAGCGTCGCATTCCCGAGCGACACGGTCACCTGGCGTGCGTACCGCCTCGGGAGCCTGCTCTCGACCGCGGCTGCGCCATCGATCGGCGCGTGGTACGACGCGCTTGCGAAGGTGACGCCGGCCGACGTGCAGCAGGCCGCAGGAGAGACCTTCGTGGAGCGTTCGCGGACCGTCGGCCACTTCATCCCCGAAGCAGGCCGCACGGCATGATCGGCATCGAGCGCCGGACGCTGACGAACGGGCTGAAGGTCGCAGTCGTACCGATCGCCGGACTGCGCTCGGTCGCGGCGCTCCTCGCGATGGAGGCCGGTCAGTACTTCGAGCCGGCTGGCCGGCCAGGCGTCGCGCGCCTCACGGCGCAGGCCCTGCTCCGCGGGACGCAGATGCGCGATGCGAGCGCGTGGTCGGATGCCCTCGACGGGCTGGGTGCGTCCGCCCGACTCGACGTCGGCTCGCACGCCGCCGTGTTCTCCGGGCAGTGCCTGGCCGACGACCTCGGCGCGTTCCTCGATCTCGTGGCCGAAACGGTCGTCACGCCGGCACTGGGGACGGAAGGACTCGAGTTCGTCCGACAGCAGGCTCTTGCTGAATTCGAGGAAGCAAAGAAGGACACCCGCGCCGTCGCGGACAAGGCCTGGCGCGGGCTCGCGTACCCACCGGGCCATCCATTCCGGACGCGCTCGCTCGGCGACGAGGAGGTCGTGCGGACCGCGACGCTCGCGGAGGTCCGCGCGCATCACCAGAACGCCATTCGGCCCGGCGGCTCGGTGATCGTCCTCGCCGGTGCGCTCGACGCGAAGCGCGCGTTCGACGCTGCCGAGCGCGCCTTCGGTGGCTGGACCTCGAAGGACCGGTCGGCCCGCGTCGTACCGCCTGCCCGTATCGAAGGTCCAATGCGCCAGGTGCTGGTCGTGCCCGACAAGACCCAGGCCGACGTGGTCCTTGGCTGGCTCGGCCTGCCGCGCACCGACCCGCGATTCACGAAGGCCCAGGTCACGAACATGGTGTTCGCCGCCGACACGTTCGCGAGCCGAGCGGGCCAGGTCGTCCGCGACCAGCTTGGCCTCGCCTATTACGTCTTCAGCACGCTCTCGGGCACCGCGAGCCAGGGTCCGTGGACCGTCCGCATGGGCGTCAATCCGGAGAACGTCGAGCGCGCGATCAGCGTGACCTTTGCCGAGCTCGAGAAGATCCGCGATGGCGAGATCGCCGACGAGGACCTCGCGCTCGCGCGCGACAAGCTCGTGGGCGAGCTCGAGGTGGGGCGAGAGAGCCCGGGCGGCGTCGCCGCGATGGTCCTGGACGCGGAGCTCTTCCGGCTCGGGGATGACCACCTCGAGCGCTACCCGCGCGATATCCGCGCTGTCACGAGGGACGACGTCGTCGCCATCGCCTCGGAGCTCCTCCCGAGCGACCGGTACGCGCTCGCGATCGCCGGGCCGGAGCTACCGAAGGTCTAGCCGCTAGTTGCTCGCGAGACGCACCCGCCGGCCGGCGCGCTCGATGAGCCCGTCGGCGGTCAGTGCGTCGACGAGACGCGGCACGCGCGCATCGCCGATCGACTTCTGGAGCGCTCGCACGGTCAGCCCGGCCTCTGCTTCGACGAGCGCGCGGACGATCGCTCCTCGTACTCGTCTGTCGCTGTCCTTGAAGGCTGCAGGGCGTTGTCGCGTTGTTGCGTGCCGGCCGGCGGCAGCGCCCTGCGCTTCCCGCCGTCGGGCTCCTCTGCGGAGGGAACCCCCGACGGCGCCGCGCCGGGCACTCACCGCCGTCCCAGGAGAACCGCTCGCGAAGCGACAGAGGGACCGCATTGGACATGCGTCGCACTTCGGATCCTTCGCCACGCAGATCGTCGCGCCGAGGTCCATCAGAGCGTGATGCCAAAGATCGGAGTCGTGTTCGGGCATCGCGCGCGCGTCCCACTCCGCACCCTCCAGGGGCGTCCCAACCCGTCCGAGAAAGATGCGTCCGAGGACGCGACGAATGTTCACATCGGCGAAGGCAACCCGCTGCGCGTAGGCAAAGGACGCGACTGCTCCGGCGGTGTACGCCCCGACTCCGGGTAGGGCATCGAGCGCGGCGACGTCGGTGGGCAGGCCGTCCGTGCAGGCGCGCGCGATCCGATGCAGATCTCTGGCTCTGCGGTTGTAGCCGAGGCCGGACCACTCCCGAAGCACGGCCGCGAGTGGCGCGGCGGCGAGCGATCCAAGTGTCGGGAAACGATCCATGAAACGCTCGAAACGCGGCGTGACGCGCGCGGCCTGCGTCTGCTGCAGCATCATTTCCGACACGAGCACGGCGTACGGGTCGCGGGTCTTCCGCCAGGGCAGATCCCGCTTCGTGGCCTGGTAGTGGGCCAAAAGGCGGCGGCTGACCGTGTATGATTCCCCCACACATCCACCGTACGCGGCGAAGCGCTGAGGGCCAAGGCGGCCTTCAGTGTTCTTTTTTTAGGCCGCTACGCATTTCGGAGGCAGCTCACATGAGCCCTGACAAACCGGTCCCGATCTCAGCGGACGGCCTGAAGAAGATCGAAGCGGAGCTCGAGGAGCTGCGCACCGCTAAGCGGCAGGAGGTCGCGGAGCGCATCCACGCGGCCATGCAGTTCGGCGATTACTCGGAGAACTCCGAGCTCGAGCAGGCGAAGAACGATCAGGCCTTTCTCGAGGGGCGGATCATGACGCTCGAGAGCATGGTCAAGAACGCGACGATCATCGACGAGAACGAGCATCACGACATCGTCGAGATCGGCAGCCACGTCACGATCGAATCGAACGGCGAGCGCGATCAGTACGTCATCGTCGGCTCCGCCGAGGCGGCACCGGCCGA
>JBBQHN010000028.1:0-18955 GCA_038324015.1 Candidatus Limnocylindria bacterium
GAGCTCCAACGCGGACCGACGATCGCATCGGAGGTCACATATGGTTCGCATCCATCTTCGCTACGAGGTGCTCGAAGTCGATCGATGACGCCCCCGACGGAAGGGGGCCCAGTCGATCGGGGACGCCGGTCACGAAGCGCCATGATCGACAGCACTGTGCTCAGTGCGTCGCACATCGGACCGGTTTTCCGGCCAGCACTTTGATATGAAGCGGCGTCCCCCGGCGACCTGAGTGTCCGCAAGATCACAGAAGCCCTCGCGACGGCGAGGGCTTTCTGTTGTCTACGCTGGACCGCAGACGTGGAAGAGACCTATGAGACCGAGTGGCAGTGGTTCCGCCGCGCCATCCGAGACTCCATCGTGCGGCCGCGACGTTTCGCGGCGAGCCTCGAGCGCGAGCATTACGGACTCGCCGGCGTGCTCGTGGCCCTGCTTGCCGGCATGGGCTTCTCGATCGCCGTCGACGCCGCACTCGTTTCGGGTAAGGGGCTCGATCCGAGCGACCACGTGACCCGCATCGTCACCGACGCGTTCCTGCTGGGCCTGCGCATCGCGATCGTCGCCGCGCTCATGTCCACAGGCGTACTCGGCGTGTCCCGGCTCCTGCGGCGCACCGGCATCTCGCTCGACCAGTCGTTCACCGCGGTCGCCTTCGCCTTCGCCCCGCTGCTGATGGCCCCGCTTCTTGCCCTCGTCCTTGTGCTGGTGCCACAGACCTTTCCGGCGGTGGCCGTCCTTGTCGTGTTGCTCGCGTTGCGGCTCCTTTATGGGCTCATCGAGAATCTGCGCCGCCTGATCCCGATCGGCGTCGCGCTCGCGGCTGCGTTCGCCGTCGTCGCCAGCGTGCCATTCGTGCTCGCGGACCAGGTCTCACGCGTCGAGTTCGTCGCGCTTGGATACGCGCCTCAGCTGGCGCCCGAGCTCCGCGCACCGCCGTTCACCGGTGACAGCTACGTCTTCAAAGGCGACGGGTACGAGCTCACGTTGCCCACGCGATGGAAGAGCGTGCCGCTCGGACTGCCTGGTCAGGTCGGACGATTCGAGACCGCGACCGACCTCCTTGTCGTCCTGCGCATCAGCGGGAACCCGTTCGTGACGCCCGACGGCTTCGCCGACACGGCGGGCGTGCCGTGGCGGCGCGGGCTGACCGCGACCGGCGGCTGGCTGCTGAACTTCGGCTCACCGTCGCGCGCGATCGTGTACAGCGGCAACCGGATCCTCTTGGACGACATCTTTCGGGGCACGGTCGACGGACGATCCGAGCTGCTCCGGCAGGTGACCGCCGCGGGCGCGACCCAGGGCCTCGCGCTGCAATTCCGCTACATCCAGCCGCCCGACGACCAGCGCGCACTCGACGAATCCGCGGCCATCGCCGCATCGTGGCGCGTGCAGGGCCGCTAGCCGACGTCGACCTCGCGGACCCATCCGTCGCGCACCCGGTACGCGCGAAGCTCCGGTTCGGCGTCCCGCAGCGACACGAGCACGTAGAACGCCTCCGGGTAGTGCGCTTCGGCGCGATCCGTCGGTGACGGATATGGCTGCGTGATCGGGTGGCTGTGGTAGATCGCGACGAGCTCCTCGCCCTTCGCGTCCATGTCGCGGAACGCCAGGAGCTGCTCGCGCGGCTCGATCGCGTAGCGCGTGACCGGCAGCGGATGCGCGTTCACGCATCGAATGAGCCGCGACGCGACCGATCCGCTACCCGCGATGAGACCGCAGGCCTCCTTTGGCGCCTCGGCGCGCGCGTGCGCGACGATCCCGTCGCGGAGGGCCGCCGGTAGCGTGAAGCGCTCGGTCAGCGGCCGCCGGCCATCGCCGGGATCACCATGACCTCGCTACCGTCGGGCACGGCGGTCTCGAGGCCGCCGGAGCCGCGGGCATCGACCTCACCGACATAGACGTTCACGTACGACCGGATGCCGCCGCGATCATCGAGGACGCGCGATCGGAATCCGGGATGGCGGCGGTCGATGTCCGCGAACACTTCATCGAGCGTCGCTCCCGACGCCTTGATCTTCGCCTCACCGCCCACGGCATCGCGAAGCGTGCCGGGCAAACGAACGGTCACCGCCATGTCATCACTCCCACATCGGCGTCGAGAGATATCGCTCCCCGCCATCTGCTAACAACACGACGACCACCCCCTTGTGTTCCCGCGCGACCTCGATCGCGGCCGCGACGGCGCCACCGCCGGACGGCCCGCTGAAGATGCCTTCCTCGCGCGCGAGCCGGCGGGACATCGCGATCGCGCTCTCAGTGTCGACGGTCCGGTGCTCGTCCGCGATGGCCTCGTCCCAGATCGCGGGACGGATCGCCGTCGCCATGTGCTTCCAGCCCTCGATGCCGTGCATCGCCGTGTCGGGCTGCACCGCGACGATCCTCACCCCGTGTGGGCGCAGCGCCTGCGAGAGACCGACCACCGTGCCCGACGTCCCCACGCCCGCGACCAGATGGGTGATGCGGCCGGCGGTCTGGTCCCAAAGCTCCGGCCCGGTCGTCTCCCGATGTGCGAGCGGGTTCGCGGGATTCGAGTACTGATCGAGGTAGACGTAGCGCGGATCTGTGGCCATCCCACGCGCCGCCAGGATCGCGCCGTCGCTGCCCTCGAGCGGATCGGTGCGCGTGATCCGGGCACCGAACGCGGCGGCGATCCGCCTGCGTTCGACTGAGATCTTGTCCGGCATGCACAACTCGACCGGATGGCCACGCACCGCACCGACGAGCGCGATCGCCACGCCGGTGTTCCCGCTCGTCGCATCCAGCAGCGTCTTCCCGGCGAGGTCGGTGCGCTGCTCCGCATCGAGGACCATCCAGAGCGCGGCCCGGTCCTTCACGCTGCCGCTCGGGTTGAACGACTCAAGCTTCGCCCAGAGCTCCCCGCGCAGGCCGGCGCCGATACGGCGCAGCGGGACAAGCGGCGTATCCCCGACGAAAGCGAGGATCGTGCCGGCGACCAGGTCGCGGACGCGACCGCGGGTGAGACCGGTCAGGCTCGGACGCTCTCCAGGGCGCGGCGCGCCAGGCGGAGGGCCTCCTCGCTGTCGCCCGAGGCCTCGGCGGCGTGCGACCAGCGGTCGAAGATCGTGCGCAGGAGGTGCGGGGCACGCTCCTCCGCCAGCTGGCGGGCCTCTTGGAACGAGCGCCGGCCGGCGGTGCCGTTCGTTTTGATCTTGAGCTCGCCGATCAGCACCAACGAGCGGACCATCGCGTCGATCTGGTCGACCTTCTTCGCGAACTTGAGCGCAGCCTGCGCCAGCTCCACGGAGCCATCCGGGTCCGTCTTCGCGGTGATCTCCGCCTCGGTGGTCTTGATGGACGCGAGCGTACCGTCGTGATCGATCTCCTCGGCGATGCGGGCGCCGCGGGCGAGGCTCTCGCGGGCGCGCTCACGGTTGCCGTATTCGGCGTACTGGACCGCGATGTTGTCGAGCGTGCACGCAACCTGCTTCAACGCGCTCAGCTCTTCGTAGACCGCAAGCGAGCGCTGGTTGTACCGGATCGCGAGCTCAACGTCGCCTTGGAGGTGATGGGCCTTCGCCAGACCGGCGAACATCGACCCGAGCGAACCGCGATCGCTGAACTTGTCGGCAAGCTCGATCGCGCGCTCATAGACCGGTAGCGCCTCCTTGGCGCGACGCAGGTTGGTCAGGCAGAGGCCGAGGTCCGCGAGCCTGCGGAAGTAGAAGGTCGGATCCGAAATGACGTCTTCTTCACAGGCCTGCACGCACTCACGAAGGAGGCGCGCTGCGTCCTCATACGCGTAGGTCCGCGCGTACGTTGCCGCGAGGGCGGCCTTGATCCGGACCTGCTCCTCGCCATCGTTCAACAGCTCGGCCATCCGCTGGGCCCGCTCGAGCAGTGGGAACGCCAGCTTGGTCTGTCCCTGCGCGGTGTATGCGATCGCGAGATAGCGCAGCCGCATCAGCTGATCGTTGGGTGTCAGTCCTTCTTCGAGCGCTTCGAGCAACGGGATCGCCTCCGCCGGGTGGCCCTGTTCGACCAGGCGTCGCGACTCGAGCAGGTCGTACTGCGGTGCGGCCGGTGAGGGCGACCCGCCGAGAAGATCTGACGGCTGCACGCCGAGGCGACCGGCGATGTGCTCGAGCGCCTTCATCGATGCCCGCGTGCGGCCGGATTCGAGCATCGAGATGTAAGCCTTCGTGTACTGCGGCTCGGCGAGCTGCGCCTGCGTCAGTCCGCGGGCCGTTCGCAGTGAACGGATCCGTGCGCCGACGTCGGCGGTCATCGCAGAGCGGATCGCGTTGCCGATGGCCATCGGGCCACTTTACGAAACGCTCAACGGGTGGTCAAACGCCGCTGAACCCAAACTGACTGGACCGCGAGCGGGGTCGTGCCGGTCGGGGTTCGGGCGGGCTCAGGTGCCCGCACACGGTCTCCGGCTGATGCCGGACTGTTGGTGGTCGCCGGACGCCAGGCTCGCGAGGTCTGCTAGCAGTGGCCGATGATCTCGGGGTCGCACGCGGCTGAGGTGCCGACCAGCGGGGCGGTCAGGCTAAAGGCCATCGCGACGACGAGAACGATCTTGGCGATGAAAGAAGCGGACATTGGTGGGTCCTCCGACCCCACCGGCGAATTTTCTGAGCCAGCCGCCGTCACTATCGGCTGGCCCGGACCAAAGGTAAAGCGGCGCTTTCCCGCTACGGCGAGGGGCGGAGCACGACGCGACGAACCTGGTGGACCGCGCCCACGACGGCAGCGGCGAATAGGAGCGACGTCGGACCGATCGATCCGGGCACGGTGAAGCGTGCCGGGTGCAGGCCGTCGCCGAGCACGAGCACGGCGGCCGCGACGAGCGCGCCACCGGAGAGTCCGATGGATGCTGCCGACAGCGCGAGGGGCGCGGGCCGGCCATCGACGAGCTGATCGATGCGCGCCTCGGTCACCGAGAGCGAGCCGACGGGTACCAGGAGGCCGAGATCGACGTCATCGGCATCGGGAAGAACTTTGAAGAGCGCTGAGGCGAGCTCACGGACCCCGCCCATCGCGCGCACGGCGGCCTGATCGGCGGCAACCTCTTTCTGGACCGTGTAGTACTCGACGAGCTCCTCGACCACCGGCACGACATAGAGACCGGCGGCGAAGTAGCGCGCGATCACGAGACGGAGCGGATCGCGCTGCCGGAGGTGATAGCGCTCGTGGTGGAGGACCGCGCGCAGCTCGGCGTCATCCAGGCGTCGGATGAGACCGGTCGACAGGCAGATACGCGGACTGCGGAACCAGTAGCAGAACGAGAAGGGCCGCGGGTCGCTCACCACGTCCACCCGATCGCCGAGCTCGATCGACGCTGCGATGGACAGCACGTGGCGCGGCATCGCGATCTTGCGTGCGAGCAGTGAGTGGATCAGACCAAGGGTGGCGAGCACCTGACGAAAGAGCGATGTCAGCCCGAGCCCGACACCCACCGTGGCGAGCGCAAGCACAAGAAGCGCGACGATGCTCGCCCTGTCGGCAGAGCCACCGCTCGCGAGCGCGATCGCCGGCGGAAGCAGGGCCGCCAGGAGCGCGACGAGCAGCGCGCTCGATCCGAGTGCTAGAAGCACGAGCGCGCCGAAGGCGCGATCGGCAGTGCGCATCAGCGCGCGTCCTTCGGAGCCCCTGCGGCGATGCGCCGGAGCGCCGCACGATGCGCGCTGTCCACAGAGTCGAGCTCCGCGGTGAATTGCGCGAGCGCCACGTCACCGAACTCGTTCACGAGACCGCGCACGAGGTCACGAGACAGCTTCGCGCGGTGCTCGTCACGCGAGAACGACGGCCGGTACACGTAGGTCTTGCCGTCGCGGTCGCGCGTAAGGAGCCCCTTCGCGTGAAGCCGGGTCATGATCGTCATCACCGTCGTGTAGGCGAGCGAGCGGGTGCGTGAGAGATCGCCGACGACGTCACGCACGGTCGCCTGCCGGCGCTTCCAGAGCCGCTCCATGACCGCTGTCTCGAGCGGACCGAGGAACGCGTTGGTCCCGGACGCGCTGGATCGCGTGGACCGCCGGATCCCGTCGTTCACGGCGCGATCATCCCACCTTGCGCGCGGCTGCGCGAAGGCCGCGGCGCGACTTCAGCAGGCGCGGGTGCCGTTCCCCAAGGAGCTCGCGGCCATGCGCGAGAGCGACGTGCAGGGCGACGACGAGGTGCCCGTCCCGGGGGCCGTAGAGCGGTCCCTGCGGACCCTCCCGCCGCTCGACAAGGCCGGCGAGCGTCAGCGCCGCGAGCTCGCGCTCGGCGAATGTCTGGTCGAGACCGGACCAGCTGGCCGCGCGCGGCGCGGTGTCGGCACCGACCGATAGGGCATGTAGGAGCTTGAGCCGGCGGGGATCCGCGAGCAGCTGCTGGGTCCGCGCGGCGCGCTCATAGACGTCGTCGTCCGAGCGCTCGAGCAGCGTCGGGTCGCTGTGGAAGAGGTTGAGGTCCTGATCGATCATCGCGTACTACCCAGCCGTAATACTACCGGAGGGTAGTACCTGATCCTCAGTTGACGGCGGAAGGCTCCGCGACCGGCTCGATCCGCGACGAGGCGCCGGCCTTCGCGTTCAACGCGACGGCGGTGACCACCAGCCCGGCGCCGGCGAGCATCCGGACATCGAAGGACTCACCGAGCAGGAAGCCGCCGATGAGCAGCGCCTGCAGGGGGATGAGGATCTGCGACAGCGTGACCGTGGTCGGACGGAGGTGCCGGAAGAGCCAGGCGTTGAGGACCAGCCCAATGCAGGAGCCGCCGATGACCAGATAGACGAACGCGATCGCCGCGCTGGCGTCCCAGTGCTGCGGCTGGCCGAGCTGCGCGAGGGCGAACGGCGCGAGGAACACGGCCGCGATCCACGTCTGGAGGCCCACGACGGCGATCGGAGACTCCCCCTTCAGGTACTTCGCGATGAGGATCGCCGCGATCGCCCAGGTGATCGGCATGATGGCGAGCAGGATCATCGCGAGCAGCACGTTGGGTCCTTCGTTCGCGGTCGGTGCGCCGACGAGGATCGCCGTGCCCGCGAGCCCGAGCAGGAGCGCGGCGATCTTGAGGATCGAAAGCCGGTCACCACGGACGAAGTAGTGCGCGAGGACCGCGGTCCAGACGGGCGCCATCGCGCCGAATACGGCGACGAGCCCAGACGGCACGAACTGCTCCGCCCAGAAGATGAGCGCCCACGACGTCCCGATGTTGAAGAGACCGGAGATCGCGGTGGCGATGATGGCTGTCCGCGTGCGCGGGAACGGCTGCCGCAGCACGAGCGCGGCGAGGGTGAGGATGATCGCGACGGCGAGCGCGCGCTCGAACGCGAAGATGTGGGCGGGCACGACCGCCACCCCGATCTTGATCGCCGCCCAGGTCGAGCCCCAGAGCAGGACCATGGCGACGTAGGCGGCCGCGACGCGTGCGCTCACACCGGTATTGTCGGTCTGTGCGCCGTTCTTGGCTCTCGATCGTGATCGTCGCGCTCACGCTCACTGCGTGCGCCAGCCCGAAGATCGTCGGCACCGAGATCACGCCGACGGCCGCGCCGGACTTCACGCTCGTCGACGGCATCAGCGGGACCCCGACCCGGCTCTCCGGCCAGCAGGGCAAGGTCGTCGTGCTCACCTTCCTTTACACGCAATGCCCGGACGTCTGCCCATTGACGGCGGAGACACTCCGCCAGGCGCAACAGAAGCTGACCGATGGCGAGCGCGCCGGGACGGTCCTCGTCGCCGTGTCGGTCGATCCGCAGCATGACACGCCGCAGGCGGTGCAGACCTTCGCGAAGGAGCACGGGCTCGCGGGCGGCTTCGTGTACCTCGTCGGCTCCCAGGCGCAGCTCCAGACGGTGTGGTCCGCATACGGGATCCGCATTGAGACCGATCCCGCGGTGACCGCGGTCGGCCACAGCGATGCGATCTACCTGCTGGATCGCAAGGGCCAGGCGCGTGTCCTCGTGCACTCGAGCATCTCGCCAACAGATCTCGCGAACGACGTGAAGGTGCTGGCCGTGGAGCGCTAGCCGACGATATAAATGGTCGTGAAGAGGCCGATCCAGACCACGTCGACGAAGTGCCAGTAGATGCTCGCGGCCTCGACCGCGAGGTGGCGGTTCGCCGTGAACTGGCCACGCAGCGAGCGGTACAGGCAGATCGCGATGAAGACCACGCCGCCGGTCACGTGCGCGCCGTGGAATCCGGTGAGGGTGAAGAAGACCGCGGCGAACACGCCGTCCTTGGGCAGGAACCCGAGCCGGGTGTACTCATAGGCCTGGCCGCCAAGGAACGTCGTGCCCAAGATGACCGTGGGGATGAGCCAGAAGATGAGCTTGCGGCGGTCGCCCTTCTTGATCGCGCTCACCGCGAGCTGCATGGTCACGCTCGACGCGACGAGCTCGATGGTGTTGACGAGCGGGAGACCGGCCCAGGTCGGCTTCTCGCCGAAGACCGGCTCCCATGCCGGGATCTTGCCGCGGAGGAAGAAGTACGTGGTGAAGAGAGCGGCGAAGAACATCGTCTCGCTGCCGATGAACATGATGATCGCCCACATGCCGGCGTTGAACCGGGTGGGCTGGACGTCGTGCCCCGAATCGTTGGCCCCGAGCCGGTCGACGGTGGGACTGCCCCGGCGACCGCGGACGATCGTGCGATCGGCCACTAGTGGTGCGCCCCGTCGTCGCTGGCCTGGGTGTAGGCGCGGGCGTCGTCGATGAGCCAGGTGGCGAGGCCGACGAGCACGAAGACCAGGCCGATGGCAATGAGGATGACGCTCCAGAGCACCCCGAACGAGATGAGCGTCACACCGATCCCGATCGTTACCGGCGAGAGGCTCGGAGGCGGCATGTGGATCGGCTGATCGTGCCCTGCCATCGGCACGAACTCTAGGACATCGATTGGCGGACGTCGAAACGCTGTCCTAATGTTGTCCGGAAATGCCGTGGATGAACGACCCCCAGGGGCCGCTTGCCCGTTCGATCGCTGATCTCTACTGGATCATGTTCGCCGTGGCGGTGATCGTCCTCGCGATCGTCGTCGGCGCCCTGGTCGTCGCGGGCATCCGATTCCGCGAGCGGCCGGGCCATGTTGCCCGCCAGTACCACGGCAACAACGTCCTCGAGCTCGTCTGGACGATCATCCCGACCCTCATGGTCATCTCGTTCAGCGTGCTGTCGTTCCAGCGCCTGGCCCTGGTGAACGACGTCGACAGCGGCGCCGCGATGACGATCAAGGCCGAGGGCAAGCAGTGGGTCTGGAGCTTCCAGTACCCGTCCGATGCGGGCTTCAAGCTCAGCGACGGCAAGTACCTCACCGCGGCCGAGGAGCTCCACATCCCGGCGGGACAGAAGATCAAGATCGAGCTCAGCGCCGTGGACGTCATCCACGCGTTCTATGTGCCCAAGCTCGGCGGCCAGAAGGACGCGGTCCCCGGCCGCGCGACGGCACTCTGGATCCAGGCGGACCGCCCCGGCACTTACGTCGGTCAGTGCATCGAGTTCTGCGGCACAGGTCACGCTGACATGCTCATCACGGTCGTGGCCCAGAACCCGGCCGACTACACCGCGTGGCAGGCCGCCGCGGTGAAGCAGGCCAACCTGTTCAACGACCCGGCGGTCGCGACCGGCAAGCAGCTGTTCACGACGCTCGCCTGCGCCGGCTGCCACACCGTGCAGGGTCTCACCGGCGGTAAGGTCGGGCCGGAGCTCACGCACATCATGTCCCAGCCGGGCACGCTCGGCGGTGTCGCCGGCCTGACCGTGAACGAGGCGAACCTCATCAAGTGGGTCAGCAACGCACCAAGCCTGAAGCCCGGGATCGTGATGCCGGTGTTCGCCAAGGCCGCGGGCGGGACGCTCGATGACGCGCAGATCCTCGCGATCGTGAAGTTCCTGGAGACGCTGAAATAGCAGCCGGCTAGCCCGTGCTATTTCACCTCGAGGCCGACGCGCATCCCCAGCTGATAGTGGCCCGCGATGTTGCAGATGATCACGTACGTGCCGGGGGCGAGGTCGACCACCAGCTTGCGCGACGCCCCGGCCGGGATGTTCAGCAGCTCGCCAGCCTTCCCGTTCTCGCTCGCCTTCGCCGTGGCGCCGTCGATCGGGAGCTTGTCGGGGGCGAGATCGGTCTTGATGACGATGACCTCGTGCAGCATGGACGCGTGGTTGCGGATACCGATCACGGTGCGTCCCGCGGTCACGGTCGCATGATCGGACACGATCTTGAAGTCGCTGAGATCGAGGTAGACGGCCGGGACCTCGCCGGTGTCACTGGAAGACGCGCCGCCGCCGCACGCCGAGACCAGTACCGCGGCAGCCACGAGGAAACCGAGGAGCATGCGCATGGCTGGGTTCACCTCTGACGAGATTCGCGCAGGCGTTGCGCCTGCTCCTCCGACTGTAGCCACAAGAAGAACGAGAAGCTGGCGGCGGTCAGGAAGATGAGATCGCCCGGCACCCACATGATGGCGCCGCCGAGCCGCTGATCGGTCACCGGGTCCACGCCCCAGGCGAGCGCGGTGGTGGCGTAGTGCCCGTAGTAGACGCGATCCGAGAACGCGAGCAGTCCACCGAGGATCGTGTTCTGCGCCGCCCCGACGAGGAGCAGGAACGGAATGCGCGCGGCATACGGGAGCGTCGCCCGGAACGGGGCCGGATCGATGACGACGCTCCAGAAGATCAACGCGGCGGTGAGGAACCACAGGTGCTCGAATGCATGGACGACCGGATGGTCGAGGGCGGCGTCGTACAGCGCGGGGACGTGCCAGGCGTACAAGCCGACGACGTAGAGCGCAGCCGCGATCAGCGGGTGCCGGACCGCATGCACCAGCGCGCGGAACGCCGAGTTGCGGGCGATCGCCCGGATGACCGTGCGTCGCAGGACCTGGGGAAGGCCGCGGAGGAGCGGCCGGATCGGCGCGCCGGCCATCAGCAGTGGCGCCGCGACGACGAGCAGGAGCATGTGCTGCACCATGTGAATGCTGAACAGCTCGAGGGCGATCGTGTCGATCGGCGACGCGAGCGCTGCCACGAGCGCCGTGAGCCCGAGCAGGAAGAGCAGCGTGCGCCAGACCGGCCAGCCTCGTCGCGCCCAGGCGCCACGGAGATACACGCCGGCGGCGAGGAGCGTGAGGGCGATGAGGACTAGAGGCGTACGGTCGTGTCCACCATGATCGCGACGAACAGCAGCGCCAGGTACAGGAGCGAGTACAGGTACACGCTCTTCGCCATCGAGCGGCGCTTGTCGGCCGCGGCGCGCAGGAGCCCGACCGAGTAGCCGACAAAGATGAGGCCGAGCACGATCGCCGCGAAGAGGTACAGAACGCCCACGTAGCGAGTCAGGAAGAGCAGCACTGAAAGCGGCACGAGCGCGACCGCGTATAGCAGGATCCCCCACTGCGCCGCGCGCTCGCCATGGACCACCGGCAGCATCGGCACGCCTGCGCGGTCGTAGTCATCGCGGATCAAGAGCGCGAGCGCCCAGAAGTGCGCGGGCGTCCAGAAGAAGACGATGGCGAAGAGGTAGAGCGCCGGCAGGTCCACGTTGTTCGCGACGGCGGCCCAGCCGACGAGCGGCGGGATCGCGCCCGCGGCGCCGCCGATGACGATGTTCTGGACGGTCGTGCGCTTCAGCCCGAGCGTGTACACGAAGATGTAGACGAGCGTGCCGGAGAGCGCGAGCAGCGCCGCGAGCACGTTCGCGACGGTCGCGAGCAGCAGGAACGCGAGGACGTTCAGGATCACGCCGACGGCGATCGCCACGCGACCCGACACGCGATGCCCCGGCAGCGGCCGCCGCGAGGTACGTCGCATGCGCTCGTCGAGGTCGCGGTCGAAGTAGTGGTTCAGCGCCGACGCGCCGCCGCTCGCGAACGCGCCACCGAGCATCGTCGCGATCACGAGGTGGAACGGCGGGACGCCGCCGGCGGCGAGGAACATGCCGCCGAGCGCCGTAACGAGCAGGAGCGACATGATCGCGGGCTTCGTGAGCGCGATGAGATCGCGAACGGTGGTGCTCGCTTCGGTGCTCACGGGCCGCCACGCGAGCACCGCAAGCGCGACGACGGCACACCACAGCGCGGTGGCGACCGCCGGATGCGCGCCGAGCGGCCACGGCGAGAAGCCGGTGAGCGGGTTGAGCGCGCCGATCACGACCTGGAGCACGAACAGGACGGCCGTCAGGACAGCCGCGATGCCGACGCCCGGTATCTCCCGACGCCGCGCCCAGCCGCCCGCCACCGCGTACGCCACGAGGATCCCGACGCCTGCCGCAACGTAGCGGTGGGCCATGTGGATCGCGGCGGCCCCGGTCATCGGGATGCCATCGTTGCAGAGCGGCCACGTCGAGCACGCCGCGGTGGCACCGTCACCGCGTACGTACGCGCCGGAGAGCATGAGGACGAACGTGCCGATGGCGGCGCTCGCGGCAAGCCAGGTGAAGCTCGTTGGCTTCGCGAGCCCGGGCACGGCGAGCGGCCAGCGGATGACGACCGCGTACACGGTGAGCACCGCGAGCAGGAGCTCCGCGTTCGCGAGATGGACCGTGACCCAGGTGTCCGGGAGCTCCAGCAGCACGGTGATCGCGCCCAGGATCGCCTGCAGCCAGTACAGGACGACCGCAACGCCGACGAAGAGCATCGCGCGCCGGTCGCGGCGGTAGCGCGCGAGCGTCCAGACCGCGAGCGCGGCCAGCGTCAGGCCCGCGACGATCGCGAGAAAGCGATGGAGCCACTCGATGCGGGTCGCCGTGTCCAGCGACGGCAGGAACTGCCCGTGGCAGAGCGGCCAGTCGGGACAGCCAAGGCCGGAGCCCGTGACACGCACGATGCCGCCCCAGAAGGCGGCCGGTAGCGCGGCGAGGAGCGTGAGGTAGACGAGGCGCCTATATCCAGAGGTGAACATCATTTTCCGTGCGACCGGCCGGGCTTTGCCCGCCCCGGTCGAGCCCCATTCAAGGGATATGCGGCTGATCTTCCTTCAGCGGGCGGGCGCTGTGGACGATCGGGATGCGCGGGAAGTTGTACGCAGGCGGCGGCGAGGTCGTCGCCCATTCCAACGTGTCGGCTTCCCACGGATCGTCGCCGGCGGGCTTGCCCTTGCCCAAGATGATGCTGTTGAAGAAGTTCGCGAGGAAGATCAGGACACCGACGGCGATGAGGAAAGCACCGATCGTCGAGATCAGGTTGAGCGTGCCCCACTCCGGCGACTGCGGGTAGTGGAAGACGCGCCGGGGCATGCCATCGAGCCCGAGCTGATGCTGCGGGAAGAAGGTCAGGTTCATCGCGAGGAAGATCGTGAGGAAGTTGAGCTGTCCGAGCCGCTCGCTCATCATCCGGCCCGACATCTTCGGGATCCAGTAATACATCGCCGCGAATACGGTCATGACGGCGCCGCCGAAGAGAACGTAGTGGATATGCGCGACCACGTAATACGTGTCCGACAGCTGCACGTCCTCGGGCACCGAGCCAAGGAACACCCCGGAGATGCCGCCGATCGTGAAGGTGGCGATGAACCCGAGCGTGAACAGCATCGGTGTCTTGAAGCGCAATGAGCCGTGCCAGATCGTGCCCAGCCAGCTGAAGATCTTCACGCCGGTCGGGACCGCGATGAGCATCGTCGAGATCATGAAGAAGACCTGGAGGGTCTGATCCACGCCGGCGACGAACATGTGGTGGACGAACACCGAGAACGAGAGGAAGCCGATCGCGACGCTCGAGTACGCGATCATCTTGTAGCCGAAAATGGGCTTGCGCGAGAAGACCGGGAGCACCTCACTGACGACACCGAACCCGGGCAACACCATGATGTAGACCTCGGGGTGGCCGAAGAACCAGAACAGGAACTGCCACAGCAGCGGGTCCGATCCCTCCGACGTCGCGAAGAAGCTGAGGCCGGCCATGCGGTCGAAGAGCAGCAGCACGCCGGCCACCGTCAGGAACGGGATCGCGAGCACGAGCAGGAACGACGTCACGAGCACGCTCCAGGCGAACAACGTGATGCGTGAGAACGTCATGCCCGGTGCGCGGAGCGCGAAGATCGTCACGATCATGTTGAGCGCGCCGAAGATCGACGAGAAGCCGAGGACCGTGAGGCTCAGCAGCCAGAGGTCCTGGCCGTGACTCGGTGAGTACGGCAGCGTCGAGAGCGGCACGTACGAGGTCCAGCCGGAGGACGGCGGGCCGACCAGCAGCGCGGCGTAGAGGATGATGCCGCCGGACAGCAGGAGCCAGAACGACAGCGCGTTCAGCTTCGGGAACGCCATGTCCCGGGCACCGATCTGCAGCGGGATGATGTAGTTCGCGAATCCGGTCCAGACCGGAACGACGAACAGGAAGATCATCGTCGTTCCGTGCATCGTGAACGCGCCGTTGTAAGCCTCGGCGCTCAGGATCTTCCCATCGGGAGTGGCGAGCTGCGCGCGGACCGCGAGTGCGAGCAGCCCACCGGTGACGAAGAAGAAGAATGTGAGCCAGAGGTACATGATCCCGATCTTCTTGTGGTCCACGGTGGCGACCCACTCGAGGATGCCCGAATACCGTGGGCGCGTGACCGGGAAGGGGGCGTCTATCGCGGCCATCTGTACGTCCATTCCATCGTGCGTCCGGATGGGTGTCAAATGACGGCATGATCGTCACCGACCTCGCGAGCGTTACCCGTGCGCACGGCGACCGGACGATCTTCGCCGACCTCTCCTGGACCATCGACGGACACGCACGGATCGGCCTCATCGGGCCGAACGGGAGCGGCAAATCGACCCTCCTCCGCACCATCGCCGGCCTGGAGCTACCCGAGGGCGGCCTTGTCACCCGGCCGCGCGACCTGCGCGTCGCCTACCTCGCGCAGGACCAGGAGCCCACCGCCGTCACGGTCATGGCGACGCTGCTTGGTGCCAGGCCCGACCTCGCGGCCATCGAACGCGATCTCGCCGTCGTCGACCTGCGCCTCGCGGATCCGGCCGTCAGCGGCGACATGGCCCGGCTCACCGAGACGCTCGAACGGCAGGAGCGTCTGCTCCACGGGTTCGAGCAGGCCGGCGGGCCGCGCCTCGGCAACCGCGCGACCGGCCTGCTCCGCGAGCTCGGCATCCCCGAGGACCACTGGGAGCGTCCTCTTGCCGACCTCTCCGGCGGGCAGCGCAAGCTCGTCGGTCTCGCGACCTGCCTCATCGGCGACCCGGACCTGCTCCTGCTCGATGAGCCGGACAACCACCTCGATCTCGCGCGCAAGGAGATCCTCGAACGTCTCCTCGGCGAGTTCGCCGGTGCCATCGTCATCGTCTCGCACGACCGCTACCTGCTCGACGACACGGTCGAGCAGATCGCCGAGCTCGAGCCGGCGGCACGCGGTGCGCGGCTGACGGTGTTCGCGGGCAACTACTCCGCGTACGTGGTGCAGAAGGAGATCGCGCTGCGCCGGCAGCAGCAGGACTACACCTCGCAGCAGAAGGAGATCGCGCGGCTCGAGGCGGCGGTGAAGCGGTTCGAGCTCTGGGCGCGATCGGTCGTGGACGAACGGCACATCAAGCAGGCGCGGAACAAGCAGCGGCAGATCGACCGCATGGACAAGGTCGAGCGACCGGTGCTCGAGCGCCGGCGGATGGCACTGTCGTTCCGGCCGCGGATGCGCGGCGGTGCGATCGCGATCCGCCTCGAGGGGGCGGGCCTGAGTCTCGATGGCCGGCCGATCGTGCGCGGCGCAGACCTCGTCATCCGGAACGGCGAGCGCATCGGCATCATCGGGCCGAATGGCGCGGGCAAGACCGTGCTGCTCTCGCTGCTGACCGGCGAGCGCGAGGCCGATCGCGGAACGGTCTGGGTCGGCCCCAGCATCGAGCGTGGCCGGTACGCGCAGCATCACGAGACCCTCGACCAGCGACGCACGCCGGTCGAGACATTGCGCGCGGTGCGCCCGATGACCGAGGGTGAGGCGGTGGCGAAGCTGCTCAAGTTCCTGATCCCGTACGCGTCCGCGCAGCTACCGATCGCGAAGCTGTCGGGCGGTGAAAAGAGCCGGATGCAGCTCGCCTGTCTCATGTATTCGTCCGCGAACTGCCTCCTGCTAGACGAGCCGACGAACAATCTCGACATCGCCTCGGCCGAGGTCCTGGAGGAGGCGCTCGAGGAGTTCAGCGGGACGGCGATCATCGTCTCGCACGACCGGTACTTCCTGGACCGCGTCGTCGATCGCATCGTCAGCGTCGAAGCTGGCGTGGTCCGGGTCTTCGATGGTGGCTACAGCGCGTACGCGGAACGCGCCGCCTGAAGGAGCCCGCGAGTCCGACTGACTAGACGAACGCTTCCGTACGCACGCGCAGATCGTAGTAGAGGATCACGAACGCTCCATAGGTGAGTGGGCCGGTGGCCGAGGCGCTCGCGACCGCCGCGACCGTCTGCAGCACCGTCCGCGCAGTGGGCTCGGTCACGAACGAGACGAGGAACAACAAGCTGAAGATCGCGCCCAGGATCCCGGCAATGATCGCCACGAGGACAGAGAGCCCAAGCGTGCGCCAGCGCGCCTTATCCACGAGGTGGAACGAACGGCGGATCGCCGCGAACGGACCGAGCCGCTCGATCACGATCACAGGCCCGAGGACGGCGAGGGACACGAGAGCCCAGGGCAGGATGAAGAAGAATGCGATCAGCCCGATGATCACCGCGATCACGGACAGGGCCGCGGAGTTGATCAACGCGACGACGACGACGAACAGCACGAACACGGCCGACAGCACGAGGATGAAGAGCAGCACCGAGACGAACATCGCCGGAACGGCGCGGAGACCCCGCTCGAAGGCCGCACGGACGGCGATCGGCCGCCCCAGGTAGCGCTCAGCCACGGCGGCCGTGATCGCGCCGTACGTGAGGAGCGACAGGAAGCCGCCCGCGATGACCGCGACGATGACCGCGCCGGGATTGGACGGAACGAAGGGGGGTGCTGCGGCGGCAGCCGTTCGTGGATCGAACAGTGCCGAGAAGTTGTTCAGGTCGAGGGTCTGGGTGATGCCCGAGGCGCGCTGCATGATCTCCTCGATCAGCGCGGGGATCACCGCGATGCTGAGGAAGAGCACCAGGTTCGCGCGGATGAGCCGCAGGGTCCGATCGATGATCTCGCCCACACCGAGTGGTCGGAGTGGCGGCGCCTCCTGCATCGCGCCACATGGTACGGGCGGGCTCTAGTCTCCCTCCGCCGCGGCTCGGGTCGCACGTGGCAGCGCGGCCTCACCGAGACCCAGGCGGCGGTAGAGACGAGCGAGCGGACGCGGTGCCCACCAGTTGAGATCGCCGAGAAGTCGCATCGTCGCGGGCACGACGAGCGCGCGCACGAGCGTCGCGTCGATCGCGACCGCGATCGCCATCCCGAGACCGATGGCCTTGATGATGACGACCTCTGCGAGAGCGAACGCGAGGAACACGCCGACCATGATGGCGGCGGCGCCGGTGATGAGCCGGCCGATCTTCTCGAGCCCTTCGGCGACCGCGAAGCGGTTGTCGCCGGTCCGCTGATATTCCTCCTGCATGCGGCTGAGGAGCAGGACCTCGTAGTCCATCGAGAGCCCGAAGACGATGCAGAACATGATCACCGGCAGCGTGGGATCGATGGACGATGGCGTGAAGTTCAACAGGCCCGACAGGTGGCCGTCCTGGAAGATCCAGACGAGCGCGCCGAACGACGCGCTGATCGAGAGGAAGTTCATGAGGACCGCCTTAAGCGGCAGGATCACCGATCCGAGCAGCAGGAACAGCACGAGATACGTCGCGACGACCACGAAGCCCACGGCCAGCGGCGTCTTGCCAAGGATGAAGTTGATCGCATCCACGTCATAGGCGGTGAAGCCGGTCGCGAGGAGCTCGGCGCCGGGTGGCGGTGCTATCGCGCGGATGTCCTTGAGCTGCGCGCGGGCTTCGTCGCTCGAGATCGCGTTCGCGCTCAGCGCGGTGAGCACCGCGATGTCCGTGCCGATGCTCTGCTTGATGCCCTCCTGGACCACGGCAGGCAGGGCGGCGCGGTTCGCGTACATCGTCGCGTACTGCCCCTTGGGGAACGAGGGATCGAGGTCTACGACGCTCTGGACCCGCAGGACGCCGGGCACCGCCGCGAGGCGGCGCGACAGGTCGTAGAGCCCGCCGACGTTGTCGGGGCTCAGCGGGTCAGTGCCGTTCGTGTAGTGGACGACGATCTGGAACTGGTTCTGGTCCTGGTTCGGGAACTGCTCGACGATGGTGTGGAGCGCGACGCGCGACTCGGCGGTGGGCGGGAGCATGTCGACGTCGCCGTTCGCGAGCCGCAGCCGCAGGAACGGCGATCCGGCGAGCAAGATGAACGCGAGCACGGGGATGAGCACGACCAGCGGCCGGTCCATGACGGCGACGGCAAGGCGATGCCAGAGGCCCGGTCCACGCTGGGTCGTCGCGACCGGCTGCCGACGGATCCGCCGCCAGAGCTCGGCGAGCCGGAGGCTGTTGACCCGCGGCCCGAGGAGCGAGAGCACGGCCGGTAGGAAGGTGAGCCCGTAGAAGACGGCGATCGCGACGACGAGCGCGCCCGCGTAACCCATCGAGCTGAGGAACGTGCCCTGGTAGAAGAACATCCCCGCGAGGCCGATCGCCACGGTCACGCCCGAGAACGTGATCGCGCGTCCCGCTGTCGCCATCGCGCGCGCGATCGCGTCCTCGACGCTCAGGCCACGCGCAAGCTCTTCACGGAACCGGTTCACGATGAAGAGCGAGTAGTCGATGGCCACACCGAGCCCGATGAGCGTCACGATGTTCAGCGCGTACTGCGAGACGTCGGTGGCGTGGCTCAGCGCGAAGGTCGCAGCGATGCCACCGACAACCGCGAGCATGCCGACGCCGAGCGGCAGCATCGCCGCGAGCAGCGTGCCGAAGACGAGCAGCAGCAAGATGAGCGCGAGCGGCAGCGAGACGAACTCCGCGCGCTGGAGGTCGCTCTCGAGGATCTTGTTGAAGTCGTGGTTGATCGCGAGATAGCCGGTGGTCTGG
>JBBQHN010000029.1:0-18770 GCA_038324015.1 Candidatus Limnocylindria bacterium
ACGGTCGCCGGGACGATCGAGCTCGTCAAGCAGCTCAAAGGCGAGATCGTCGCGCTCGCGTTCCTCATCGAGCTCAAGGCCCTGAAGGGTCGGGATCGCCTCCAGGGCTATGACATCGCCACCCTCATCGAGTTCTAGCGCTCGCGGTCCCGTGCGCTCGATCGTCGCGCGCTTCCTCTGGGTAGGCCTGACCGCTTTCGGCGCAGCCCGCTGGACCACCCTCGAAGCGGCGTTCGTGCGGGCCGGTCTGTTGCGCGAAGGCGACTTCCTGCGTGACCTCGCGATCGCGCAGACGCTCCCGGGCGCGGCGATGGTCAATCTTTCTGCGCTCTGCGGCATGCGGCTCGGTGGCATTCGCATGGCGGCCGCGGGGCCCACGCTCGTGCTCCTCCCCGGTCTCGTCGCGATCGTCGCGGCGCTCGCGTGGCTCAACACCGCCGACCTGTGGGTCGCCCACCTCCTCCACGGGATCCTCGTCGGCGCGGTCGGCGTCGCGATCGCATCGTTCTGGCGCTCCTCAGCGCGCCTGCGCGGCGGCTTCGCGCCGTCGCTCGCGGCCGCGACATTCCTGCTCATCGCGCTCGGGGTCCCGATGTTCGTCGCCGTCCTGACCGTCGGGGCCGTCGGCGTCGCGCGCCACCGCTTGGCGGCCCAGGCCCTTCCGTGAGCCTCCTCGATCTCGCGCTGCTGTTCGCGCGCGTCGGTGCCGTGAGCTTCGGCGGTGGCGGATCGGCGCTCGCCGAGCTCCAACACGAGCTGGTGGACCGGTACGGTGCACTGACGCAGCAGCAGTTCTTTACGGCGTATGCGCTCGGCCAGGCGACGCCGGGGCCGGGCGTGCTGTTCCTTGTGCCGATGGGCTTCTACGCCGCGGGTGCGTCGGGTGGACTCGTCGCGCTGGTCGCGTTCCTCGTTCCACCTCTGGTCCTTCAGATCCTCGTCGCGAGCCAGTGGGAGCGGCTCTCACGCTCGGCGTGGATCCGCGCGATCGATCGCACGCTGATCCCGATCAGCGTGGGCCTCATCGCCGCGAGCGTGTTCACCCTGGGCCTGCCGCTGGCCGGGGATGCGCGAGCCGTCGTCGTCATGGTCGCGGCGGCTGCGGTCAGCCTGGCCTTTCGCCCGAGCCCCGCGATCATCGTGCTCGGCGTGGGCGCTCTCGGATTGCTCGGCTTCCTTTGAGCGCGAGGGCTGACCTGACCGGCCGTTCGCGGTAGACTGAAGGCTCCACAAGGACAACCGGCGGAGCCCCGCTTGGTCGTAGCCCTCGAGATTGGAGGAGCCTCATGACCGCGGCCCCGCTCATGCCTGAGATCGAGATCGACTCCCACGCACCTGCCGCGGATGTGCGCGCGTTCTTCGAGCACGACCGGATCATCGCCGCCTACGCGCTCGCCGATCTCGACCCGGACAACGTAGACCGGTCGCGCTGGTGGATCGCCCGCCGCGAAGGCATGGTCGTCGCGGCTGCGCTCCTGGTGGAGGTCCTTCCGTTCCGCCCGTGCTTCGCGATGGGGGAGACCAACTCGCTCGCGGAGCTGTTCCGTAACGGCATCACCGAGGCGCGCTTGATCCTCGCGACGCCGCCCAACGGGCGACCCGCGATCGAGGCGAGCTACCGGTTCGAGCGCATCGACGTGATGAATCGCATGGTCGTGAGCGCAGAGTCATTCCGGCCCCGCGTGAATCAGACGGTCACACGGCTTGGCCCCGATGAGCTTGATGACATCATCGATCTCTACGGAACCTCGTCGCGTACCTACTTCACGCTCGCGCGGCTCGCGCGCGAGATCTACTACGGCGTGTATAGCGGCAGGCAGCTCGTCGCCGCCGCCGGAACGCACGTGCGCTCGCGCGGCGCGAACATCGCAGCGGTCGGCAACGTCCTCACGCGACTCACGTACCGTAATCGCGGGATGGCGACATCGGTGACGTCGGCCGTTACCGAGGCAGCGTTCGAGCAGCACCGCGATGTTGTCCTCAACGTGCGTCAGGACAACGCGCCCGCCGTCAGCGTCTACCGGCGGCTGGGGTACGAGATCCACGCGCCGTTCGTCGAAGGACCAGCAGTCCGCCGCGCCGTCTGGGAGCGGCTCACGAAGAATCTATTCGGGAGAACATCATGACCGTAGCGACCAAGTCACAGTCCGACGTCGCGGATCTCTCGCTCGCCGATGCCGGCTCGCGACGCACCGAGTGGGCCGGGCGCGAGATGCCCGTCCTGGCAAGCATCAGGAAGCGAGTCAAGGCGGAGCAGCCGTTCAAGGGTCTGCGGATCGGTGCGTGTCTCCACGTCACGACCGAGACCGCGAATCTCGCCATCACGCTCCGTGATGGTGGCGCATCGGTCGCGCTCTGCGCGTCCAACCCGCTCTCGACGCAGGACGACGCCGCGGCATCGCTCGTGAAGAACGAGGGCATCGCTGTCTACGCCAAGAAGGGCGAGGACCGCGACACGTACTTCAGCCACATCGAGTCGATCCTTGCGACGAAGCCGCAGATCACGATGGATGACGGCGCCGACGTGGTGACGCTCCTCCATACCACGCGCAGGGAGCTGCTCCCGAATGTGCTCGGCGGCACCGAGGAGACGACCACTGGCGTCATCCGCCTTCGCGCAATGGTCGCCGACGGCGTCCTTGCGTACCCGATCGTCGCGGTGAACGAGGCGCGAACGAAGCACATGTTCGACAACCAGTACGGGACCGGCCAGTCGGCGATCGACGGCCTGCTCCGCGCCACGAACATCCTCATCGCCGGCAAGACCGCGGTCGTCGCGGGCTACGGCTGGGTCGGCCGCGGCGTCGCGTCGCGGTTCCGTGGCATGGGCGCGAACGTGATCATCGTCGAGGTCGACCCGCTCCGCGGGCTCGAGGCGGCGATGGACGGCTACCTGGTCATGCCGATCGCCGAGGCCGCGAAGCGCGGCGACATCTTCATCACGACGACTGGCAACCTGAACGTCATCGGCGCCGCGCACTTCCCGACACTGAAAGACGGTGCGATCATCGCGAACGCCGGCCACTTCAACGACGAGATCGAGATCCCCGCGCTCGAGAAGCAGTCGAAGGGCAAGCGCACCGTGCGGGCGTTCGTCGAGGAGTACAGCCACGAGAACGGGAAGAAGATCTTCCTGCTCGCCGAGGGCCGCCTGCTCAACCACGCCGCCGCTGAGGCCAACCCGGCGGCGGTGATGGACATGAGCTTCGCGAACCAGGTCCTGTCCATCGAGTACCTCCTCACAAAGGGCACGTCGCTCAAGCCCGACGTCTACGCCGTGCCGGCGGACCTCGACGCGCTCATCGCCAAGCTCAAGCTCGAGGCGATGGGCATGAAGATCGACACCCTGACCGCGGCGCAGGCGACCTACGCCAGTTCGTGGAAGGCAGGGACCTAGACATGAGCCTGAGCTTCATGCGCAACGACAAGTGGCTGTTCTCGAGCGAGTCCGTCACTGAGGGCCACCCGGACAAGCTGTGCGATCAGGTCTCTGACGCCGTCCTCGACGCGCTCATCGCGAAGGACCCCCTGGCCCGCGTCGCGTGCGAGACGGCGACCACCACCGGGACCGTCCTCGTCGCCGGCGAGATCACGACGACCGCGTACGTGGACGTCATCGGGATCGTCCGCGAGGTCGTGCGCGACATCGGGTACACGAACGCCCACTATGGCTTCGACTACGAGACCTGCGGAGTCCTCACCGCGATCAAGCCCCAGTCGCCTGACATCGCGCAGGGTGTCGATCGCGCCCAGGACGACCGTGGCGAGCTCGGCGCCGGCGACCAGGGAATGATGTTCGGCTTCGCCGTCGACGAGACGCCCGAGCTCATGCCGCTTCCGATCACGCTCGCCCACGCCATCGCGAAGCAGCTCGCGATGTCACGCAAGAAGGGCGAGCTCGCGTACCTTCGCCCCGATGGCAAGAGCCAGGTCACTGTCGAGTATGACAAGGGCGTGCCGAAACGCGTCCACACCGTGGTCGTCGCGACCCAGCACGATGACGGCATCGACCTGGTCCGCCTGCAGAAGGACGTCAAAGACGCCATCGTCCACGCGGCGATCCCGAAGCACCTGCTCGACAACGACACGCGGTACGTCATCAACGGCACCGGGAAGTTCGTCATCGGCGGCCCGATGGGTGACGCCGGCCTCACTGGCCGCAAGATCATCGTCGACACGTATGGCGGGTCCGCACCGCACGGTGGCGGCGCGTTCAGCGGCAAGGACCCGACGAAGGTCGACCGCTCCGCCGCGTATGCCGCGCGCTACGTCGCCAAGAACATCGTCGCTGCGAAGCTGGCAAAGCGCTGCCAGATCCAGATCGCGTATGTCATCGGTGTCGCGAAGCCAGTCTCGCTCAACGTCGAGACGTTCGGCACCGGCACCGTGGACGACGAGGTGATCCGCCGCCTCATCGACGAGCACTTCGACTTCCGCCCGCAGGAGATCATCGACCGCTTCCGGCTCCGCCGCCCGATCTTCCGGCAGACCGCCACCTACGGACACTTCGGCAGGCCGGACCTCGATCTTCCCTGGGAGAAGACGGACCTCGCCGACACGTTCGCCCAGAGCGCACGCAGTGCGCAGAGCCACAAAGCAGCCGTCTGACCAAGCCGTGGCCGGCTGGCCCGCCGCTTGCAAGACATCCCTGCGTATCTCCCTAAGGAGGAATGCTGTGGCGCGTGATGTTGTGTTGCGTCCCGCCGGTACGTCATGGGGCGCGGTCCTCGATGGGTGGCTCGCGACGGTCGGCGTCGCGGCGATCCTGAGCCCGATCGTCGTGCTGGTCCTCACGGGCCTGTACGCGTCGCGCGGGTACGCCTCGACGGTGCCGATCCTCGCTGCCGTCGCCCTTTCTTACCTCGTCGGCGGGTACGTCGCCGGGCGGATGGCCGGGTATCGCACGAGCTGGCACGGGATGATGGTCGCGTTCTTCGGCCTGTTCGTCGTGCTGTCTCTGCTCGTCATCGACGTCGCGCTCGCGATCGGCCTCTTCGGAGCCACTGGTCGGCTGGTCCAGATCATGCCGGTGGTCCTGGGCGCGAGCCTGTTCACGTCGGCCGAGACGTTCGCCTTCGGCGGCGCGCTCGGGATCCTCATCGCCATCTTCGCCGCCTGGCTCGGCGGACTGCTCGCGCCGGCGCGCATCACGACCGCGGTGACCAGCACGCCCGTCCCGGTCGCGATCACGCCGGTCGTCGAGGAACAGACGGTGACGTCGACCGAGATCCAGCGTCCCCGCGGCCGCTACCGGCTCCTTCCCAGCCTTGGCCAAAAGGGCGGCGAACGCGTCGAGGACGCGGAGGTCGTCGAGCGCACCGAGCGGATCAAGAGCAGCTGAGACCCCGTTTTTCCTAGGTTTCATCAAGGGGCGGGCACCAAGCCCGCCCCTTTTGTTTGTCCTTCGAAATCCTGAACCAGCGGCCATCGGCGGACGTATCCTCCAGCAGACCGCTGGGGGTCTATGGGGGGGTTTGGCATGGCGCGTCGATCCGCCTGGCGCTTTACCGCGATCTTCGCCGTTCTCGCGATCCTGCTATCCGCTTGCGCGAGCAACACGCCCGGTGGGACCGGGGCGACCAGTGCGCCGGCCGGCGCGAAGGCCGCCTACGGGGGCTCGGTCACGTTCGCGATGAACTCGGACATCACGAACATGGATCCGATGCTTTCCGGACTCTTCGTCGACCGGCACCTCATGTACGCGATGTACGACTCACTGGTCCGGGTGACGCCGAAAGGCGAGATCATTCCGTGGCTCGCGACAAAGTGGACGGTCTCGCCCGACGGCAAGACGTACACGTTCACGCTCCGCACCGACGTGAAGTACCACGATGGCTCGGCGTTCGACGCCGCGTCCGCGAAGTGGAACCTTGATCGCTACCGCAGCACGAAAGGCTCGGCCCGCGTCGGCGAGCTCGCGCCGATCGACACGGTCACGGCCGTCGACGCCGCGACCCTGAAGGTCGATCTGAAGACGCCGTTCGCGCCGTTCCTGTCGGTGCTCATCGACCGCTCCGGCATGATGCTGTCGCAGAAGACGGTCGAGGCCGGTGGCGCCGACTTCACGCGTAAGGCCTTTAACGCCGGCAGTGGCCCGTTCATCCTCACTGAGGCAGTGAAGGACGATCACTACACCTTCAAGAAGAACCCCAGCTGGTGGGGCACCGCCGCCAACGGCGACAAGCTCCCATACCTCGACCAGGTGATCATCAAGCCGATCACCGACGGTGACGTCCGGCTGACCAACGTCCGCACCGGCCAGGTGCAGGCGACGAACGCGGTCACTGGCAAGGACGTGCCGACCGTGAAGGGTGACTCGACCCTCGTCTACCAGGAGATCGCGGGCATCGGCAACAACAGCCTCTACCCGAACGAGGCAGCAGGCTTCATATTCTCCGACCACCGCCTGGTGAAGGCGGTATCGATGGCGATCGACCGCAACGAGCTCCTGAATAAGGGGCCGGCGCAGGGCGTCGGCAGCGTCGCGTTCGGTCCGATCGCGCCGTCGCACTTCGCGTTCGACCCGAACTTCAAGCCCTACGCCGCGCCGGACATCGCCGGTGCGAAGAAGCTCGTCGCCGATGTGGGCAAAGGCCCGCTGAAGTTCGAGCTGCTCGTCTCGTCGGGTGACGCGGCGACATTGCAATTCGCGCAGCTCATGCAGTCTCAGCTCGCCAAAGCGGACATCACCATGGATATCAAGACCCTGCTGTTCAACGAGATCGTGTTGCAGCAGAACGACCACAAGCACCTTGGCATGACGCTCATCGGCTGGAGCGGTCGGGTCGACCCGGATGGCAACGTGTACGACTTCGTCTACACCGGCCGGCCGAACAACGCCGCGAGCTACTCGAACAAGAGCGTCGACGCGCTGCTCGACGACTCCCGTACCGCGACAGACCAGGCCAAGCGCAAGGATGACTTCCAGAAGGCGCAGCAGACATTCGTCGTGGATGACCCCGCGATGATCTGGTACAGCTACAACGCTGCGCAGCTCCTCACGGCGAAGAATGTTCAGGGCTTCAACGTCTTCCCGGACCAGTTGCCGCGATTCGAAACGGTCTGGTTGCAGAAATAGCCTGACGGTCGAGTGAAACTGGAGGCGGCGGAGTGACCCGGTACATCCTCCGCCGCCTCCTGCTCATGATCCCGGTCGCGTTCCTGGTCACCATCGGCATCTTCGTCATCATCCGCATCGCGCCCGGCGATCCCGTGCTGACCTACGCCGGTGAGAACCCCGACCCCGTCACCATCGCGGCCGTGCGTGCCGATCTCGGACTGGATCGCCCGCTCCCGGTCCAGTACGCAGCCTGGCTGTCCCGTGCTGTGCAGGGTGACCTGGGCCGCTCGTTCCAGACGCACCAGCGCGTCACCGAGGCCATCATCGAGCGGCTTCCGGTGACATTCGAGCTCGGTGTCGCGGCCATCCTCATCTCGGTGACCTTGGCGCTGCTCATCGGGACCATTTCGGCGATCAAGCGCAACTCGGCGGTCGATCTCGTCACGACGAGCGTGACGCTGGCCGGCGTCTCGTTCCCGAACTTCTACCTGGGCCTCCTCCTCATTCTCCTGTTCGCGTACGTCGTGCCCGGGCACATCTTCCCGCCCGGCGGTTTCACACCCTTCGCGACGGACCCGGGCGATAACCTGCGCCGTCTCGTCCTCCCGGCCATCACCGTCGCGACCGCGAGTCTTGCGGTGAACCTGCGCCAGGTCCGCTCGAGCCTCCTCGACGTGTTCGGCCAGGACTACATGCGCACCGCGCGCGCGAAGGGGCTGCACGAGCGGGCGGTCATCGTGCGCCACGCGTTGAAGAACGCGCTCATCCCGGTCGTGACGATCATCGGCATACAGATCGGCGCGATCATCGAAGGAGCGATCATCACCGAGACCATCTTCTTCATCCCGGGCATCGGCCGCCTCGCGGTCCAGGCGATCCCGTCGCAGGATTACCCTGTGGTGCAAGGCGTCGTGCTCGTGTCGGCGCTCTCGTTCATGCTCAGCACCCTCGCGGTCGACGTCCTGTACGCGTTCCTCGATCCACGCATCTCGTTCGGATCGGCCGAGGCATGAGCGAGGTCGCGCTCCCGGTCGTCGTGTCGCTGCAGAAGCCGGGCCGTGTCTCTTCGATCCGTTACTTCCTGCGACGCAACCCGCGGATGATCGTGGGCGGCGTCCTCCTGTTCATCCTGCTGTTCATGGCGGCCTTCGCGCCGTTCATCGCGCCGTACGACCCGATCAAGGTGAACATCGCCGATCAGCTCCAGCCGCCGAGCTTCCAGCACTGGCTCGGGACCGATGACCTCGGCCGTGACGTGTTCTCGCGCGTGCTCTGGGGTTCGCGAGTGTCGCTTTCGGTCGGCGTCATCTCGGTGAGCATCGGATTCCTGGTCGGCGTGAGCATCGGCCTGCTGGCGGGGTACCTCGGCGGCACGTTCGATCTGCTCGCCATGCGGGTCATCGACGCGCTCCTCGCGTTCCCGGCGCTCGTGCTGGCGATCGCGATCACCGCATCGCTCGGGCCGCAGATCCAGAACGCGATGATCGCGATCGGCGTCGTCGCGATCCCGGGGTATGCGCGGCTGACCCGCGGTCAGGTGCTCGCGGTCCGATCAAGCGAGTTCATCGCCGCGGCGCGCACGGTCGGCGTGCCGCCGTGGCGGATCATGCTTCGCCACATCTTTCCGAACATCGCGAACGCGCTCGTGGTGCAGGCGACGCTCGCGACGGCCTTCGCGATCCTGGCCGAAGCGGCGCTCTCCTTCCTGGGCCTCGGGCCGCAGCCCCCCTATCCGTCATGGGGCCAGGACATCAGCTACTCGCAGCGCTACCTCGCGAACATGAAGTGGTGGATGAGTGCCGGCCCGGGGATCGCGATCTTCATCGCCGTCTTCACCTTCAACTTCCTGGGCGATGCGCTCCGGGATGCTCTGGATCCGCGGCTGCGACGCAGCGGGTAGTACCGGAGTACCAGCCAAAGCACCCCTGGCGGGGGACTGTTTTGGCCGTCCCTACAGGCGTATCCCAGTGGCGTGATGCAGGTCAGTCAGGTCGCATACGACCGCTTCGTGCTCGAGCTCCCGGCTGCGGACAGCGAGTGGCGTCCGCTCGCGGACCCGGAGATCGTTGCTGAGACGGCCGCCTGGCTTTGGGACTTCGGACCGACGCCGCTCATCGGTGTCGTCGGCTTCGACGGCCAAGCCCCCGCCTGGCTCGGCAGCTGGCAGTCACGGCAGGTCAACTGGGCGGCGGAGGGCACCACGTCCGGCCGCGCGGTCGTCCTCGCGACGCGAACCGACCTCGAACGCTTCCTCGCGCAGGGCGCTCCCCACGAGCACACGACGCTGCTCTGGCCGAACGTCCACGAGGCCAAAACGTTCGAGGCCCTTGCTGCCGGTGGCGCCGCATGGCTTCGGGCGGTCGACGCCCATGCCCGGATCGGCCGTCACGGCGAGACGTTCGAGGTCAGCCAGGTCCAGCCGAACTAGCCGGCCGTGGCCATCCTCGCGATGAATTCGGCGACCGGGATCGGGACGATCACGACTGCGGCGATGAGCCACCAGCGGCGCGGCGCCAGCACCGATAAACCGACCACGGAGATGAGGATCAGCCCGACCTCGATGCCGGTGTCGTCCGTGCGACTGTCGTAGAAGGCCAGGAGCAGGCCGGCGGCGAGCGCGAGCCCGATCGCGAGCCTTTCCTTCATTCGTCCTTCGTCAGCTTCTGTTCGGTGATCGCGCCGAGCTCGACCGCGCGCTGGTGCGCCGCGTATACGGCCTTCGACAGCACCGTGCGGAGCGAGCCCTTCTCCAGCTGGTAGATCGCGGCGGCGCTCGTGCCGCCGGGCGACGTGACCATGTTGCGCAACTCGGCGAGGTGCCGGCCGCTCTTGCGCGCGAACTGCGCCGAGCCTTCGACGGTCCGCAACACCAGCTCCTCCGCGACGCGACGCGAGAATCCGAGGTGGACTCCCGCGTCCACGAGCGCCTCCATCAGAAGGAACACATACGTCGGCCCGGTCGCGGAGAGCGCCGTCGCCATATCGATGTAGGACTCGTCCTCGACCATGAGCTCCTCGCCAAAGGCCGCGACGATGCTCCTCGTCCGCTCGCGCTGCTCCGCGGTCACCGCATGCGACGGATACCACGCGGTCACGCCCATGCCGACCTGCGCCGGCGTGTTCGGCATCGCCCGCACGATCGAGGGATGCGCGAGGCCCTTCTCGAGCGCGCGCATGTTCGCGCCCGCGACGATCGAGATCACCAGCTGGTCGGCACGCAGCTTCGAACGGAGCTCCTTCATGACCGTCGGGAGCACCTGCGGCTTCACCGAGAGCACCACGACGTCGGCGGCCTTCGCGGCCTCGGTGTTCGACGCGTGCGTGGTGATGCCGTAGGTCTTGGCGAGGTCCGCGCGGCGCTCGCGCCGCGGCCCGGTCGCGGAGAGGCGCGACGGGGTGACGAGATGCTTGTCGAGGAGCGCTTTGATCATCGACTCGGCCATGACGCCGGCGCCGATGAACGCGATCCGATCTCTTGCCATTACGGAATTATGCGGCCGGTCACAGCTCTTTCGCGTACTCCACGGTCTTCTCGCGCCGGTAGCCGAGCGCTTCCCAGAACCGCATGGCGTAGGTGTTGTCGTCCCAGACGATGAGGTTGAGCTTGGGGCAGCCGAGGTCCCGCAGCCGCTTCTCGATCTCGGTCACGAGCTCGCGGCCGAGCCCGCGCCGGCGCTCGTCCTTGTGCACCGCGACGTGATAGAGCCACCCGCGCCGGCCGTCCCACCCGGCGAGCGCCGAGCCGACCAGATGGCCGTGCTCCTCAGCGAGGAGGAGCAGGCCGGGGTTGCGGTCGGCGAATCGCGCGAGCGACCCGTCGTCGTCGCCCGGCCGGATCTTGACGCCGCAGGTCAGCCAGAACGTGCGGAGGCGGTCGCCGTCCCCGTCGCGGTACATCCGCATCTCCACGACCCCATACTCGCAGCATGCGTTTCGGCCGGTTCGAGCTCGACATCTTCAGCGATGGCACGTTCAAGATCGACGGCGGCGCGATGTTCGGCGTTGTCCCGAAGGTGCTCTGGAGCAAGCACAAGGAGGCCGACGACCTCAACCGCGTGACGATGGATATGACCTGCGTCCTCATCCGCAGTGCGGACCACGTCGTTCTCGTCGAGACCGGCGCCGGCTCCAAGCTCACGGAGAAGCAGCGTGGCATCTACGGTATCGAGCGACCGCCGGCCCTGCTCGACGAGCTCGCGAAGCGTGGCGTAAAGCCCGAGGACGTGACGCTCGTCGTGAACACCCACCTGCACTTCGATCACTCCGGTGGGAACACCCGGCGCGACGGCGATCAGCTCGTCGCGACGTTCCCACGCGCGACATACGTGTTCCAGCGGCTCGAATGGGTCGATGCACTGAACGCGAATGAGCGGACCAGAGCGTCGTATTTTCCCGACGACTTCGTGCCGCTCGAGGCCCCGGGAAAGCTCGAGCTCATCGACGAGGCCGTCGAGATCCTCCCGGGCATCCGCCTCGATCGGGTCCAGGGGCACACCCGTGGCACCCAGACCGTGCGCGTCGTCGACGGCAAGCGCACCGCGTTCTTCTCATCGGATTTCATGCCCGACCGCCACCACCTGCCGCTTCCCTGGATCCCGGCCCAGGACCTCTACCCGCTCGACACGCTCGAGGCGAAACGGACGATCCTCGCCCGGGCGGTCGACGAGCAATGGTTGGTGGGGTTCACCCACGACCTGCCGCGCTTCGGCACGATCAGCAGCGTCGACGGCAAGCTCCGATACACGGAGGTCCCATCTTGAGATGGGACTGACCATCCCAGGTCGGCCAGATCGCGCGTCGACGCTCATCGTCGGCGGCGGCATCGTCGGTGTCGCTACGGCGTTCTTCCTCGCCGAGCGCGGGGAGCGCGATGTCGTCCTTCTGGAGCAGGGGAGCCTCGGGTCGGGTTCGACGAAGGGTGGGCTCGGCGGGATCCGTCACCAGTTCGTCGATGAGCTCGACGTGCGGATGTCGCAGCTCGCCACCGAGTTCTGGCGCGACTTCGATGCGTTCACCAGCAGCGCGCACCGCTTCGAACAGAACGGCTACCTCTTCGTCACTCAGACCGCCGAGGGCCTTGCCGCGCTGCGGTCGAGCATGCCGCTCTACGCGAAACTTGGGATCGAGGCCGAGATGGTCGGGCCGCAGCAGATCGCGCGGCTCATCCCGGGGATCCGCATCGACGACCTGAAGGGCGGCCGTATCGGCCGGCGCGACGGCTACGGCGCGCCACTCGATGCGCTCGCCGGCTTCGCCGCGGGCGCGGTGCTCGAGGGCGTGCGGCTCATCGAGCACGTCCGCGTCGACACGCTCATCGTCGAGAGCGGCGCTGTCGTCGGGGCGCGGACGAACGATGGCGAGATCCGTGCGGACCGCGTGCTCCTCGCGACCGGGGCCTGGACCGCGCCGCTCGCCGCGACAGCGAACGTGAAGGTACCGATATGGCCGTATCGACGCACGATCATGGAGGCCAGCGGGCCGTTCCCGGAGCTCACCGAGATCCCGCTGGTCATCGAATGGGAGTCGGGCTTTCACTTCCGTCCATACACGCGGAACGGCGGCGCGGCCCAACGCTTCGCGATGCCGAATCTGACCCTCGACGGCGCGAGCGAGAAGGGTCCCGCGGCGCCGCCGGAAACGTTCGACGGACCAGGCCCCGGTCTCGACGTGCCACCGCAGCTCAAGCCCTGGGTGAGGGCGCGCGGCGCGTACCGCATGGCGGCGTTCGCCGACCTCGCGATCACCGACATCTGGTCGTGCAACTACGAGATGACGCCCGACGACCATCCGATCGTCGGCGGTGTGCCCGGCACGCCCGGCCTCTACATCGCCGCCGGGTTCTCGGGACACGGATTCATGCACGCGCCGGCGACCGCGCAGCTCATCACCGAGGAGCTGCTCGATGGGAAGGCGTCCGCGCTCGACATCAGCGACCTGTCCATCGAGCGCTTCCGGACCGGCCGTACGCCGTTCACCCCGACCGTCCTCTAGCAACCCGTCGCGGAGCGGACCCCCTGCGTGAACCTCGGATAGTCCCCCGGCGCGAGCGAGGACTCGACCACCACGATCTCGAGCGTGCCTTTCATGAAGCGCATGGTCCCCGCCGCCGGGCTGCAACTGCTCCAACCCTGCTGCTGGAGCGCTGCCCCGAGCGTTCCGCGGGCGTTCCGGTTCGCCTCGGCACCGCAGTCGACCTTCCAGTCGTTCCGCTCACCGACCTGCGGTGGCGCGACATACGCGCAGGACTGCGGCAGGACGAACCCCGTCGGCGCGGGCATGGCGTTCGTCGCGGGATAGGTTCCCTCGGGGATGTACGGGGCGGTGTTCGGCGCGCCAAGTCCGGCGAAGATCGGATATGGCAGGCCGGCATCGAGCGCGACGCACACGTAGTTGCCGAAGGTCGCCTCCGGATTCGTGCGCGCCGGCGTCAGCGTGATCTTGAGCGGCGTCCGCCCAGGCGAGTTCAGCACGAACGAGCCGTTGGTCGTGGTGGTCGTGTGGGTGAAGTCGCTCACCCGCCCACACGCGTCCGCCCACACCGTCGCCGTCGAGGTGGCGAGCGGCGCCGCCGTCGACGGTGTCGGTGTGGGCGCCTGCGTCGGAGAGGCCGTCGCGATGACGACCGTCGATGTCGCGGCCGGCACCACGGTCGCGGGCGTGCAGGCTCCGAGGATCGCCACCAACGACAGCGCGAGAGTCGGGCGGATCATGTCGCCAGGCTACGTCCGCTGCCCTTCGGCGCATGACCGAAGCGTCACCGGTGTCAGGCGGAGGCGGCGTCCTCGAGCGGCGGCACAGACCGCTGGTGCCAGGTCGCCAGGCGCACGCCGACCAGGATGACCGCGCCGCCAGCGACCTCAAGGAGCGTGATGCGCTCGTTGAGCAGGACGGCTGCCTGGACGAGCGCGAACACCGGCACGAGATAGCTGACCATCGACGCGAGCCCGGCTCCAAAGCGGCGCACCGCCCAATAGAACAGGACGAAGCCCACGATCGTCGCGAACACGACGAGGTACGCGATGTCGAGCCAGGCGCCAAGCGGCCACGCGGGGACATCCCGATAGCCCTGCTCGAGGAAGCCGAACGGGAAGAGCATCGCCGCACCCATCAAGCATGCGACCGCGGTCACGCCGAGCGGCGAGCCCGACCGGGTCGTGATCGCGCCGATCGTCGCGTACACGCTCCAGCACGCCGCGCCACCGACCATCAGGAGGTCGCTGATCAAGCGCTGCGACGAGAACGCCACGCCACTCTGCGCCGCCGCGACGACGATGGTCGCGCCCACCGTCGCGAACGCGATCCCCGCAACCTTGTTCCGGGTGAGGCGTTCACCGAGGACGGTCGCGACGAACACGGTGAGCACCGGATTCAAGGTCGGCACGATGAGCGCGCCATCGGACGCCGGACCGAGGGTGAGCCCGACGAAGACGAGCGCGTTGTACGCGAAGATGCCGAAGAATGCGGCGACGAGGAGCAGCTTCCAACGCACGAGGCCGAGCGGCTGGTTCGTCGCGCGGGCGAGCGCGAGCATGATCAGGCCCGCGATCGCGAAGCGCGTCGCCGACAGCTCGAGCGGCGGCACGGATCCGACGCCGAGCTTGCCCGCGGTCCAGCTGCCGCTCCAGCACAGGGCGACGGTCACGTAGACGAGGATGGTGAGCAGGGGAGCGGGCACCGCGCACAACCGTAATGCGGAATAGCATCCGACCGTGACGTCGCGCGTCCTCCTGACGGGCATCACCGGCTTCATCGGGTCACATCTCGCCGAACGTCTGGTCGCCGAGGGCCACGAGGTCCATGGCATCGCGTTCGAGCCGCAGCCGCACCCCAACCTTGCGTCGATCAAGGACAAGGTCCGCATCCACCGCGCTGATCTCGCCGATGCCGATGCGCTGAGGGCCGCGGTGGCGGCCGCGAAGCCGGATGCGCTCGTGCACCTGGCGGCGCAGGCGATCCCCGCGGAGGCCCAGAAAGACGCGAAGGCCACCGTGGCCGTGAACGTTGCCGGGACCCGGAAAGTGCTCGACGCGCTCGAGCCGTTCGCCGGCGCGCACCTGGTCTACGCCTCGAGCGCCGACGTCTACGGTGTCCCGGATCACACGCCGGTCCGCGAGGACGCGCCGCTCCGGCCGACGAACGTGTACGCCGAGTCGAAGGTCGCGGCCGAGGAAGTCGTCCGCGCGTTCGGCGACCGGCCCGGACACCCGACCGTGATCCTGCGGCCGGCGAACACGAATGGCCCGCGCCAGAACCCCGGCCTCGCGGCGTCGGCGTTCGCGAAGCAGATCGCGGAGGCGGAGGCCGGGGTGGCCCCCGCAGTCATTCGGCACGGGATCCTCGATGCGAAGCGGGACTTCCTCGACGTACGCGACGTCGTCGCCGCCTACATCGCGGCGATCGACCTCATGCCGGCACGCACCGAGACGTACAACATCGGGAGCGGCGAAGCGATCTCCATCGAGGAGATCCTGCGGTCTCTCGTTCGCCTCGCGCGCATCCCGGTCAAGACCGAGCTCGACCCGGAACGGGTGCGCGGGGCCGACGCAACGGTCCTGGCACTTGATGCATCCGCGTTCCATGACCGGACCGGATGGAGCCCGAAGGTCCCCCTCGAGCGTTCGCTTGCCGATCTGCTCGATTACTGGCGCGCGGCCATCGGGACCGAGCGCATCGGACGCCCATTCGCGAACGCTCCTATCGTCAGATAAGCAAAGGGGGCCTTCACCACATGCCCAAGATCGTCTTTGGTACCGATGGCTGGCGTGCCCGCATCGCGGAGGAATACACGTACGACGCCGTGCGTGTCTGTGCGAACGGCGTCGCCGAGTGGGTCAAGAGCACCGGCGAGGAGAAGCGCGGCATCGTCATCGGCTTCGACCGCCGCTTCTCATCCGAGTTCTTCGCCGACGCGGCGGCCGAGGTCGTCACCGCGCACGGCATCCCGGTCCATCTCGCGACAACAGCCTCCCCGACGCAGTCGTTCTCCTGGGCGACGATGCGCAAGAAGGCAAAGGCCGGCATCGTCATCACCGCGAGCCACAACCCGTGGATGGACAACGGCTTCAAGGTCAAGGCCGAGACCGGTGCGGCGGCCGGTCCCGACATGCTCAAGGCGATCGAGTCGTACATCCACCCACTTGAGGACACGCCGGAGAAGATCCAGCGCCGCAAGCTGGACGACGCGGAGAAGGTTGGCCTGATCGAGCGCTTCGATCCCGCACCGGATTACCTCGGTCACGTCGCGGAGCTCTTCGATCTCGAGGCGTTCAAGGCCGCGGGCTACACGCTGGTCTGCGAGCCGCTCTACGGCTCGGCCGGCGGCTACTTTACGAGGCTGCTCGGCGGCGGCAAGACCAAGGTCATCGAGCTCCACAGCGAGCGCAATCCGTACTTCGGCGGCGTGAACCCCGAGCCCATCCCGCCGAACATCAACGAGTTCCTCGCGCGCATCCCCAAGGAGCACGCGGACGTCGGCCTCGCGGTCGACGGTGACGCCGATCGTGCGGGTCTCGGCGACGAGAACGGCACGTTCGTCACGACACTCACGCTGTACGCGCTGCTCATGTGGTACCTCATCGAGATTCGCGGACTGAAGCAGCCGGTCGTGAAGACCGTGAACATGACCTCGATGGCCGATCGGCTCGGGGAGCGCTTCGGCGTGAAGGTCTACGAGGTGCCCGTCGGGTTCAAGTACATCGGCGCGAAGATGCAGGAGACCGACGCGATGTTCGGCGGCGAGGAGTCCGGCGGATATGGCTTCGCGATGAACATGCCCGAGCGCGACGGCATCGTTGCCGACCTGTTCATCCTCGATTTCATGCTGAAGTCGAAGAAGAAGCCGTCGCAGCTCATCAAGGAGCTCATGGCGATGGCCGGCCCGTCCTTCTATCTGCGCCGGGATCTGCACTTCGACGCGGCCTCGTACCCCGATGTGAAGAAGCGGGTCATGGCGGCGCTCGACCGCGAGAAGCCGACCGGGCTCGCGGGCCGCCCGGTCGCGCGCATCGTGCACCTCGACACGAAGGACGGGACGAAGTTCTTCCTCGATGACGGCTCCTGGCTGCTGCTGCGCCTCTCGGGGACCGAACCGCTGGTACGCGTCTACGCGGAGACCAGATCACAAGCTGAGCTCGCGCCGCTGCTCGATGCGGGCGAGAAGATGATTCGGGAGGCCAAGTAGTGGTGGACACAACAGTCATCGAAAGCGTCGAGGCGATCAAGAAGGCCGATCCGGGTGACATGCTCACGAAGATCAAGGACCTGCCACTCCAGATCACGGACGCCTGGAAGATCGTCCAGACCGCGTCCCTTCCGCCGGCGTACGGCGACGTGCGCAACATCACGATCCTCGGCATGGGCGGCTCCGCCATTGGCGGCGAGTTCGCCGGCGCCCTGCTCGCGGACGAGCTCAAGGTGCCGCTCAACGTCCACCGTGACTACGGCGTTCCCGGGTACGTCGGTCGCGACTCGCTCGTGATCGTGTCGTCGTTCTCCGGCAACACCGAAGAGACGCTCTCCGGCTTCGAGGAGGCGAAGAAGCGCGGCGCGAAGATCCTTGCCATTACCACCGGCGGCAAGGTCGCCGAGGACGCGAAGGCCCTGCGGCTTCCGCTCATCACCTTCGGCTACCACGCGCAGCCGCGCGCCGCGCTCGGGTACTCGCTCACGCTCGTGCTCGGTGCGCTCGGCAAGCTCGGTTTCGCCCGTGACATGGGCAAGGAGATCGACCAGGCATTGAAGGATCTCGCGAAGCTCGAGGAGCGGGTCCACGAAGGCGCGCGCACGAACGAGGCGAAGAAGCTCGCGATCGAGCTGTACGGACGGATCCCCGTGGTCTTCGGCGCGGGCGCGATGGGCGTTATGGCCCGCCGGGTCAAGGACCAGTGGAACGAGAACGCGAAGAACTGGGCGCACTACGACGTCATGAGCGAGCTCAACCACAACGCGGTGGTCGGCTTCCCGCACCCGCCGATCGCGCGGGACGCGCACACGGTGCTCCTCCTGCGTAGCCGGCGCGACAACCCGCGCCATCAGCTGCGGTTCGACGTGACGAAGGAGCTGCTCGACCGGTCGCAGATCCAGCACAAGGACCTGCAGTTCGACGGTGACTCGCTCCTGTCGGAGATCCTGCAGCTGATCTACTTCACCGACTACGTGTCGTTCTACGTCGCGCTGCTGAATGGCGCGGATCCGTCGCCGGTGGCGTCGATCGACTACCTCAAGGACCGTCTGGCGAAGGCCTAGTGGCGGCGACCATGTTCGCCTTCTGCCCGCGGGATGGGACGAAGCTCGTCCTCACGCGCATCGACGGCCGTGACCGGCCGACGTGTCCGGTGTGCAACCTCGCCGATTTCATGCACGTGCAGATCGGCGCGAACTGCGTCGTCGAGCGCGACGGCGCCGTCTTGCTCGTGCGCCTGAACTACGGACCGCGCGACGGCCATTGGTCACTGCCGGGCGGACTCGTCGAGAACGACGAGACGACCGAGCAGGCCGCGACCCGCGAGACGAAGGAGGAGACCGGCTTCGACGTCGCCCTCGACGGGCTGTTGTCAGTCTGGATGCGGCCCGGACTCCCGATCATCGTCGTGAACTACCGCGCCCATATCATCGGCGGAACGCTGCAGGTCGCACCCGACGAGGCCTCCGAAGCGGCGTTCTTCCCGAAGGCGAAGCTCCCGCCGCTCGATGAGATCGCCTGGCCGTCGAC
>JBBQHN010000030.1:0-18155 GCA_038324015.1 Candidatus Limnocylindria bacterium
CGATCCGAAGCGCCCGACCGCGATGTTCACGAACGTGAGGGTCGCCGCCGCGAGGATGCCGCCGGTCAGCGAATTGTCGCCACCGGTCATCGCGTTCTGCACCGCGTTCGCGATGACGAGGATGACGACGAGATCGAATGGCGTCATCTGGCCGAGCTCACGCTTGCCGGCAGTGCGCAGAAGGATCAGCACGGCGAAGTACACGACGAAGGTGCGCAGCAGGATCTCGTACCAGGGCGTCGTCATGCTGAAGATCACGGGTTCTCACCGCGGGCCAGAGCGTCCAGGTAGCGAATGATCGACCAGCGCTCGTCGTCGGCGAGCTTCGGCTTTCCGGTCGCGGGATCGACGTCGCCCCAGGCGGGCATCGCGGTCCCGGGGATGCCGGTCGAGATCCAGTAGTGGATCTCGCCCGGTGCGTGCTGCGGTATGTGAAGCTGCAGGTTCACCGGGCGGGGGACCAGTGTGAACGCCGCCGGTCCGTCGCCCTTGCCCACGATCCCGTGGCAGATCGCACAGTTCGCCTGATACAGCGCTTTGCCCTTTGCGACCGTGTCCGGCGTGTTCGACGTCGGGTTCGCGAGAAACCGCGCGGTCAGCGGCACCGGCGGCGTCGGGATGTTCGGCGCGATCGTGTAACCGATGATCAGCGCGACCACCGCGAGCGCGCCCTGGATGCCGGCCGAGATCGCCAAGCGGCGGAAATCAGCCTTCCGGCGCCAGCGGATGAGCGTGAGCGCTCCGAAGAGGACCAGGCCGATCGCGAGCGCGAGCGCGATCTGCTCCAGACCCTGGCGACTGACGGGGAAGGTCACTTGTCGGTCTGGACCGCGGTCCTGTCGGCGTCCTTCTTCTTCCGTTTGGTCTCCTGCCGCGTGGACCACCAGTACAGCGCGCCGAAGATGATCAGTGGCAAGCCGAACATGATGAACTCGTCGAGCCATCCGCCCGCCCCGTGGAGAATGACGACGCTCACAGGCTCATGGTGACACGGTGAGCGTGTACTCGGCCGTGTTAGCGGGATCGCCGATGGTCAGCGTGATGGCCCAGGCGCCCTTCGCGAGTCCGGCGATGTCCATGCGGTAGCGGCCGGAGCCGAGCTCCGTCGCGACCAGCGCGTCGGCCTGCGTAGCCTGGCCGCTCTTCGGGACGAGCCTTCCGTTGAGCTTGAGGCCGAGCGCGGGACTCCCCGCCTTGTCCAGCACGACGATGTTCAAGGCGATCGGCGCGCCCTCGACCGGCAGGCTGGGGTCAGGGAAGACGACGAGGCTGTACACGTTCGCGGAGAGCGCCATCGCCGTCGCGCCCTGGCCGCTCTGCTGCGAGATCGGGACGACGAAGAGCGCCCGCACGTCGTCCTTTCCCGTCAGCCGGACGATCACCTCCGTCTTCCACGTCCCATACATCGCCGTCGGGCTGCCCTCGGCCACGTACTCGCCCGGCGCGCGCTCGGTCGCGATGAGCTCGGCCTCGCCCATGTCGTGCTCGACCATCGTGAAGCGCAGCGCGACCTTTTCGGCGTGCGTCACCGGCGTGAGTCCCTGCTGCACGCGAACGACGTAGCGATTTCGGCCGGGGATCGACACCGGCACGATGAGCTCCAGGCGATAGCCGGCGACGCGCTGGGTCTGGTCGAACGCCGCGCCGGTCGCCTGTGCCGGCGGCGGGAGCGCCGTGAGCGCTCCCGCCGCCACGAAGATCACGACGAGCAGCGCCGTTTCGATCGCGGTCCCGCGGAGCAACGCGCGGCGGTCACCGCGCGGCCCATAGCGCAGCAGACTGAACGCGGCGACCGCAAGGATGATGAGCAGGAGCGCGATCTTGGCCGCCAGCGCGATCCCGTAGGGCGTCTCGTACAGATCCTGGACGAGCACGAGGCGATCCAAGGCCTGGAGCAGGCCGGCCGTGACGAGCAGCCCGACCGACGTCATCGCGACCACGGAGAACCGCCAGGTGGTGCGCCGGAGCTCGTCAGGCCCATCGGCGGTCGACCGCAGGCGGATCCACAGGAATGCGACGACGCCGCCGCTCCACGCGGAGATGGCCAGGACATGGATGAGATCGAGAGCCATAGACTTCACGTCTCCGAGCGCCGTCGCGTGGGACACGGCCGTCGCGGTGAGCGCGGCGATGCCGCCGGCGGCGAGCACGAGGTAGCGGCGCCGGCGCGCGGGGATCGCGCGGGCGAGCGCCGCAGCGACACCAAGGCCCGCGAGGAGCCGGATGCTGAGAAGCAGCTCCAACCGCGGCGGTATGCGGTCGCCCTGTGCGAGGACCATCCCGGCCGAGCCAACGACGATCAGGCCGGCCGCGGCCATGAACAGCTGCTGCTCACGCTTCCTTTCTGGTCCATCCGTCGCGGCATGGACGGCGAGCCCGAACAGCGCCGTCCCGAGCGCCAGGGCGATGCCCGCATAGGACAATGCCCGCGCCGCGACCTCGAGCGGCGTCGGCGCCGCCGCAGCGTTCGGGACATCGGCGAGGGCCGGAAGCGGGCCGTCGCCGACCACGAACGCGAAGGTGCCCTTCGTCTCGTGACCGTCCACGGCAGAGACCGCGGTCCAGGAGACGAGATAGCCGCCATTGCCGATCGGCTTGAGCCCGACCTTCAGGCCGTTCGATTCATCCGACGGTGCCGTGTTGCCCAGATCCCAGCGCTGACCGGTCTCATCGAGGACCTGGATCGAGCTGCCCTTCGGGTCCGGCGGCTCGCTGAACGCGACGCGGACCTCGACTGGCGGACGCACGAGGCGCGCGTCCGCCGCCGGGTTGGACCGGACGTAGTTCGCGTGCGCGCTGGCCGGCGTCGCGCCCGCGATCGCGCCCGCGATCCCGAGCGCGGTGGCCAGTGCCAGGAATCGCTTCAATGGCGCCGGGCCATCGCGAGCGACACAACGGAGAGCACGAGAGCGGTTCCGGCGATCACGATCGCGATCGTCAGCTTCGTAGTCGCGTCGTCGAGCTGTGTCGCGAGGTCGCTGGTGGTCGAAAGGCTGCTCGGAAATTGCAGCGGCGAGATGTCCTCGATAGCGCCGAACCGCCCGGGCCCGGATTCGAACTTCTCATCGATGTTCGTGGTCCCGACGGTGCCCGTGATGTGGAACGTGTAGTCGCCGACCTTGGTCGGCAGGATCTGACCTTGGTATTTGCCCGGCAGGCCGAATCGCGTCGCGATCGTCAGTGGCTTGACGGCGGAGCCGCCGCCCGCGACGAGCTCTGCTTTGAGCGTCTTCTCGAGACCCTCGACCGCCTTCATGGTCGCGGTCTCGGTGACGGTGAGATCGAGCGCGTTGAGCTGGTTCAGATACGCCGGCTCGATGATCCAGCCGACGACGAACGTGTACGGGCCGATGGTCCGGCGCTCGTGCGCTGCCGCCGGGCTGGCGAAGATCCCGAGTGACGCAACGACCGTCACGATGGCCGCGGTGATCGATAGCAGGCGTGTCATCAAGACCTCCTCTGCGATATGGGCTAGGTGAACGTGAGGAGGCCTGCACGCGGCGGTGCGAGCGGCGCCCCGAGGCGCCACTGCGGAGCGCGGAGCACGATCGCGGCGATCATCGCGACCACCCGCCGGGTCGGTCGGGGGAGCCTCGGGACGGAGAGGGCGAGCGTCGCGAGGGTCAGCGCGCCAAGCTCGACCGAGCCCGGGGTCTCGAGCGTCCAAGACGGTCCGTTCGCGTGCTGGCTGAGCACACGCAGGCGCAGGAGGAAGAGCGGGTACCGATAGGCGACCAGCAGGTGGTCGTGTGACCGCGGTGTGCCAGGGGGGTCGATATGCGGCGGCACGGCGAGGCCTGAGGCGGCCAGGACGCTGCCGCCGGCCGCCACCAAAAAGACGAGAGCACACATCCAGCGCATCACCCAGAGGGTACGACCCTGCACTGCCGGCAGATGCCAACGATCGCCGAATGTGCCAGGTCGGCGTCGAACCCATGCTCGTCCCGGAGGCGCTTGGCCATCGCCGCGAGCGCGACCGGCTTCACCTCCGTCTCGCTGCCGCAGGTGAGGCACACAAGGTGGCCGTGGGGGTGGCTGTCGGCGCGATGCCACCGCGTCACCCGGTCGTCGAGATGGGTGTGCATGACCTCGCCCAGCTCCTCGAGCGCCTGGAGGTTGCGGTACACGGTCGAGGCGTCGATCTGCGGATGTTTCGCGCGGACGCGCTTCGCGATGTCCTCCGCCGTGACGTGGTGGCGCGCCTGGCGCACGGCATCCAGCACGAGGCGGCGCTGCACCGTCATCCGCTTGCCGCTGGATCGCAGCGCATCCCGCAGCGTCATGACGCCAGCGTGACGCAATTGCGAACGTATCGCAACAGCCCGCTATCGCCACGAGTTGCGATAGTCTCGGACGCGCAATGGATCTGACCCTGTTCGGGCTGCTTGTGGGCATGGTCGTGCTCGGCTTCCGGCACGGCTTCGACTGGGATCACATCGCCGCGATCACCGACATCACGAGCACGACGACCGCGTCACATGCCGACCAGAATGTACCGGCGATCGCTCCGATGCCGCCGCACGCTCACGATGAAGGCCCGTCGGAGCACGATCACTCGCACGCGAGCGCGAGCACGATGCACGTTCTGTCCGAGTCGCGCTTCGCGCACGAACAGCGTCACGCGATCGCGCTCGCGAGCCTGTATGCCCTCGGTCACGCGAGCGTCGTGTTCACCCTTGGCGTCCTCGCGCTCGCGCTCGGGGCGATCCTGCCCGAGTGGGTCGACCCGATCCTCCAGCGCGTCGTCGGCGTCACGCTTGTGCTCCTCGGCGTCTGGGTCATCATCTCGGTCTTCCAGTACGTGCGCGGCAGCGGTGAATTCCGCATGCGCAGCCGCTGGATGCTCGTCTTCGACGGCGTGCGGTACGCGTGGGACCGGCTGCAGGCCCGGATCCACGGTCACCAGCACGAGCCGATCGCCCACGCGTCGCAGTACGGTCCGAAGACCGCGTTCGGCGTGGGCATGATCCATGGGATCGGAGCGGAGACCGGATCGCAGGCCCTGTTGCTCGCGGGCGTCGCGGGCGTTACCGGTACGCAGGGCATCGTGATCCTCATGGCGTTCATCGTCGGACTGTTGATCTCCAACACCCTCGTCGCCGTCGTGAGCGCCACCGGCTTCATCGGTGCGCAGCGGCTTCGCACCGTCTATGTCGTGGTCGGCGCCATCGCGGGTGTTTCGAGCCTCGTCATCGGTCTGTTCTTCATCGCCGGGATCGGCAGCGCACTGCCCGATCTCCAGGAGCTGCTCTTCGGCGCGCGTTAGGCGCGGGCGTGCCCAATACTCCCCCTGTGCTCGAATCGGTCGGCTTCATCGCGCTCGGTCTCGCCGTCGGGACGTTCGGCACGCTCATCGGGGCGGGCGGCGGGTTCATCCTCCTGCCGGTCCTCGCGATCCTCTATCCGCTCGAGCCCACCGGTACGCTGACAGCCACCTCGCTCGCCGTCGTCGCGGCGAACGCGACGAGCGGCGCCATCGCCTACGGCCGCCAGCGGCGCATCGATCTGCGGTCGGGGATCCTGTTCGCGATCGCCACCCTCCCGGGGAGCGTTGCGGGTGCGCTTCTCGCGCGTTCCATACCGCGTGGTCCGTTCGACCTGGCGTTCGCGCTCGTCCTCTTCGCCCTTGCGCTGCTCGTCGTCCGGACCCGGCCGGATGAGGGTCCGCCGGCGCCGGAGGGGCGCGCCTGGGGCCGGGTCCGCCGGGAGCTCACCGACGCGGAGGGAACGGTCCACCGCTATCACGTCGAGCTGCCGCTGGGTATGGCGATCTCCTTCGTGGTCGGCTTCGCGTCGAGCCTCCTCGGGATCGGCGGCGGCTTCATCCATGTGCCCACTCTCATTGCGGTGCTCGGTTTCCCGGTGCACATCGCGACGGCAACCTCGCACTTCGTCCTCGCGGTCATGGCCAGCGTGGGAACGGTGACCCACATCATCGCGGGCGACCTCGACACGACGTGGCCGCGTGCGGTCCTCATCGGCCTGGGTGCCGTCGGTGGCGCGCAACTGGGCGCGCGGCTCAGCCGCCGCGTCCGCGGAGCGCTCATCGTGCGGATCCTCGCCGCGGCACTCGCCGTCGTCGCCATCCGGCTCGCGGCCCAAGGGCTGTTCGGCATATGAGCGTGTTGCGTGCGTTGTTCGTGGTGCTCGCCGCAGTGTCGCTTTCGGGCTGCGCCGACGTGAATACCGGCAGGGTGTCGAGCGTCATCGATGCGCACGTCGTGCGCGTGGCGTCCCAGGGCGTCCGGAGCGCCGGGCAGCCGGGCCTGCCGAATCAGCCGTTCCAGGTCCTCGAGGTCGAGCTCGACGGTGGCCTCTACCGGGGCGATCGCGTCACGCTCGAATGGGGCGGCCAGAACGCGCTCAACTCGAACGGTCTCCTCGTGGTGGGTGACCGGGTGCTGGTGACCCAGTCGCGCGGCAACGGTGATGTCCGCCAGTACGCGATCCAGGAGGTCGTGCGTCTCCCGTCGCTCGCCCCATTCGCCGTCATCCTCGTGATCGCGCTCGTCGCGGTCGCGCGGTGGAAGGGGCTCGCATCGCTCGCGGGCCTCGCCGGCAGCATCGTCGTCTTCCTGTTCGCGATCGTGCCCGCGGTCCAGCGCGGCGAGGACCCGCTCGTCGCGACGCTCGCCGGCGCGGTCGCCGTCCTCGGCGTCACCGTGTTCGTGGTCCATGGGCTCAATCGCAAGAGCCTCGCGGCGCTCGTCGGCACGGTCACCTGCCTGGTCATCGTCGTGATCCTTGGGGCGCTGACGCTCGCGGTCGCACGCGTGACGGGGCTCGGATCCGAGGAGGCCGTCTTCCTCGCGATCGGCTCGGGCGGGCGGATCGACATGCACCGCCTCGTGCTCGCCGGCATCGTGGTCGGCTCGCTCGGGGCGCTGGTCGATATGGGCATCGGTCAAGCGTCGGCGACCTTCGAGCTCGCTGGCGCGCACGATGAGATGCGCGGCGCGCGCCTCTACGCGAGCGCGCTCAACGTGGGCCGCGACCACATCGGCTCACTCGTGAACACGCTCGCGCTCGCGTACTTCGGCGGATCGATGCCGTTGATCGTGTTGCTGTCGCTCGGGAACCTGCCGCTCTCGGTCTCCCTGAACAGCGAGACCATCGTGGGCTCGATCATCGCTGTGCTGGTCGCGAGCATCGGACTCGTCCTCTGTGTACCGATCACGACAGCCGTCGCGGTCGGGCTCGTGGGGCGCAAGCCCGCTTAGCGAAGCTCCAGGGTCGCCCCGGCGGTCGCGGTGGTCTCAGCGCCGTCGGCGGAGCGGAACTCGAGGACGAGCGAGTAGGCGTCCACCGGGACGAGCACGCCCTTCTGGTCCCGCGTATCCCAGCTCACGGAAGTGGCCGCACGACCGGCGGTCGCGGTCGCCGGCGCGACGGTCAGCTCGCGAACGAGCACCTCGGCTGGGGCGCCCTTCTCATTGATGCCGCTTGCCATGATCCGGGCCGTCAGCGGGCCGACGATCGTGCCGCGGGTCGCGACGATGGCGATCGGAATAGTGAGGGTCGCGCCGATCGGATAGCCGGGCGCGACCGTCAGCTCGACGCGGCCGTTCGGAAGGTTCGTCGGGATCACGAAGGCAGCCGGCGCCGTCCGGGTCGGCGCGGTGGCTGGCGGAGTGGGCGAGCAGCCCGTGGCGATCCCGGTCAGCAGGAGCGCCGCGAGCACCGTCGCTAGCGCCCGCACGTTCGGCAGGTGCCGCACAGATCACGCGCTTTCGCCATAGATGGACAATAGTTCTCGATAGGGGGAAGGAATGACCGTCTTCGCCGTCGTCGCGGCGACGTTCTTCTCGACGCTGGCCGGGGGCATTGTCGCGCTGCGCAGCACGAAGCAGCTCGGCTTGGTCATCGCGCTCGGCGCGGGCGTTCGCATCGGCGCGGCGTTCTTCGACCTCGCCCCGGAATCTGCGCGCGAGATCGGCTCGATCGACAACGCCATGGTGTTCGCCGGCATCGGCTTCCTGGCGTTCTACCTGCTCGAGCGCATCACGCTGCTCCACGTCGGACACGAGGCCGGCCATCCCGTCGAGCGGCACGAGCACGTCGGGGCGCTCGGCGCAGGTGGGATGTCCGTCCATAGCCTCCTCGACGGCGTCGCCGTTGGCGCCTCGTTCCATGCCAGCGTCGAGCTTGGGATCATCGTTGCCGTCGTCGTGGTGCTGCACGATTTCTCGGACGGGATCGCGACCGTGAGCGTCCTGCTCGCGAACGGCGCGACCCGGGCCGTCGCGTTCCGCTGGCTGTTGATCGACGCGGCCGCACCGGTCGTCGGCGCGATCGTCGCGTTCTTCCTGACCATCGAAGGCCCGCTCCTGGGCGCGATCCTCGGATCGTTCGTGGGCTTCTTCCTCTACGTCGGAGCTGCCGAGCTCCTGCCCGAGGCCCACCGCAAAGGTCGTGGTGACCTCGTCATGGCGGGAACGGTCATCGGCGCGGCCTTCATCTTCGTCGTGACGCGGTTGGTGAGCGGGAACTAGGAGTCGCGTCCGGCAGCGTCAAGCTTCGCTGTACAGACGGTCGAAGGTGACACTCGCGAGTTGATCTTCGACACACAGTGGCATCCGGCGCGAAGCCTCGTCCATTTTGATGATGTGCGCGACGGGCAACGTGGCACGATTGTCCCGTGCGTGCACGCATCACCTCGGGAGTCGTCAGCGGAACGCTCGGATGGCTCACGCTCGTCGTGCTGGTCTTCATCCTCGACCTCTACACCGGGCCGGAGTACGGCTTCGGATTCTTTTACCTGATCGCCGTCATCCCGGCGGCATGGCTCCTTGGTCGCGGGCCAGGGCTCATCGTCGCCGCAGCGAGCGGGCTTGCCTGGCTCTCCGCCGATGCGGCCCAATCACGTCTCAGCACGATCTGGCCGACCGTCTGGAACGCGTCGAGCCGGCTGCTGCTCTTCGTCCTCGCGGCGTGGCTCCTCGACCTGGTGCGCCGCGAGCGGGAACGGCTGCGCAAGGTCGATCGTGACCGCTCGCACTTCATGCGCGTCCTCGAGCACGAGCTCGCCGGCCCGGGACACGACCTTGCGGCCGGGCTCCGGTCGCTGCAGGACGGCGGTGGTGCGACCGCGGTACAGCTGCAGCCCCTCGTCGAGCGCGCGCAGGACCTCGAATTCCTCAGCCGCGACTTCGTGTCGCTGGGCCAGCTGCAGTCGGATGAGCTGTGGCTGCAGCACCGCGCCGTCGACATCCGTGCCATCGTCGAGGAGCTGCGCGCTCGCGCCACCGGCGGCCCGCGCATGCCACTCACGCTCTCGACCGCAGCGTTCAACGTCGAGGGCGACGACGCGCGACTGCGGCAAGCGATCTCGAGCCTGCTGGCGGCTGTGCGCGACAGCGCCGGCTCGTCCGAGGTCACGCTCGATCTGCGGCGCGAGGGCGGGAACGCGAAGCTCACCATCTCGGCAGGCGCGGGTCCATTTCTCGCGATGACCAGTGACGATCTGAGCGGGGTCGGTGTCGAGCTCGCGCGCATGATCATCGAAGGACACGGTGGCCGCCTCGACCAGCGCCGCGAGGCCGCATCCAAGGCGCTTCGCTTCGTTGTGATGCTTCCGCTCGCGGGATAAGCGGCGCCTCGCGCACCTATACTTCTCATCAGCGAACCCCTGAAGGAGCCCCGCCCTTGGCCGACCTCGTCACTCCCGACATGACCATCGCGACCGTCACCGAACGCTGGCCCGACACGGCGCGGATCTTCGCCCGGTACGGCCTGGGGTGCGCGTCATGCGCGATCAGCAAGAGCGAGACCGTGCTCCAGGGCGCGACCGGCCATGGCGGCGGACGCGTCAACGTCGATGAGCTGCTGCGCGATCTCAATACCTTCGCCTCGACGGGCAAGCTGCCCACCGGCCTGCCCGAGGCCACCGCAGTCGCCTCTGGCGGCGGCGGCATGAAGGTCAAGGGAATGATCGAGCAGAAGGGCATCAAGAGCGTCATCGCGGTCATGTCCGGCAAGGGCGGCGTGGGCAAGTCGCTCGTCGCCGGGCTCCTCGCCGTCGGCCTTCGGAGGCGCGGCCTCTCCGTCGGCATCCTCGACGGTGACATCACCGGACCGAGCATCCCGCGGATGTTCGGCGTGCGCGAGAAGCCGGGTGTCGCGGGACCGAACACGCTGAAGCCGTCGTACTCCAAGGGCGGTATCCCGATCATGTCGATGAACCTGCTGCTCCCCGGTGAGGAGGAGGCCGTCATCTGGCGCGGCCCGATGGTCTCCGGCGCGATCCGTCAGTTCTTCAGCGACGTCGCCTGGGGCGAGCTCGACTACCTCATCGTCGATCTGCCGCCCGGAACGAGCGACGCGCCGCTCACGGTGATGCAGGCGCTGCCGATCGCGGGGGTGGTCCTCGTGACCACGCCGCAGGCGCTCGCGACGATGGTCGTGACAAAGGCGGTCCGTCTGGTCAAGCAGCTCGGCGGCGACATCCTCGGGGTCGTCGAGAACATGGCCTACGTGCAGATGCCCGATGGCTCGCGCAACGAGGTGTTCGGTCCGTCACAGGGGCTCAAGCTCGTGATCGCCGCGAATGCGCCGCTCATGGCGCGCATCCCGATCGATCCGGAGATCGCGCACCTCGCGGACACCGGTGGCATCGAGCAGTACGTGTCGCCCGAGTTCGAGGAGCTCATGGCGAACTTCATGGCCGTCGCGCCGAAGGTGCCGCAGCCCGCCTAGCGTGCTCGCGGCGAAAGGATCGGCCAGCCGATCAGGCGTGGTCCATCCGGCGGAGTCCGCGCGAGATGCCGACCAGCGCGATAAGGCGCAGCAAGACCCCCGCGATGACGGCTGCAAGCAGCAGTGCTGCCCGCGCGTCGTCCGGCGCCCAGTGCACCAGCGTGAGCGGGTACACCGTGAAGAACACGACGACGTCAGCCACGGTCAGGAGCGCGAAGAGCCGGCCGCCAAGCGGGAGCAGCACGAAGAGCGGCAACAGCCAGAGGGAGTACTGCGGCGAGTACAGGCGGCTCCAGATCAATATCGTCACGACGGCGAGCCCGAACGGGATCGCCGGATCCGCCGACCGGGCTCGGGGCAGGACCGCGAGCAGGAACGTCGTCGCGAGTCCGACGAGCGTGATCGAGATGACGATCTCCTGAGACTGCGCGATCCCAGCGGCGTCGAGCGCGCGGGTCAGGAGTCCCCACGGCGAGTCGAAATTCGCGTCGATCCCGATGAGGTAGTAGAGCGGGCCGGTCGCACCGGACCGTCCGGCCAGCGCCGCGGCGATGTAGCCCACCGCGATGATCCCGGCGCCGAAGAGCGCGACGCGTGCCGGTCGCGCGACGCGGGCGATCAGCACCGGCGCCGCTACGACCGGGAAGAGCTTGCTGAGCGTCCCGAGTGCGAGGAACGCCGCTGAGCGGATCTCGCGGCGAGACCGCGCCGCGACGATCGCTGCGGCCAGGAATGCGACGGCGAGGAGATCGAAATTCGCGGCACCCAGGAGCAGCAACTGCGGCGCAAGCGCGAACCGCCACACGGTCGTGCGGGCGCTCGCGGCACCGGCAAGCGTCCACGCGGTCGTCCCGGCGAGGACCGCTTGCAAAGCGGTCCACAGCAGGACGAACACGACAGCGCTATCGCTGACGCGACTGAAGATGCCACTTGCCAGAGCCACGAGCGGTGGATATTCGAACGGGACATCGAGGTACGGGAGGTGATGGCCGCTCAGCCCACGCACGTACACGAGCAGGACGTCGCTCCACACGAATGGCCGCAGGGCGTCGGGGAGCGTCCCCGCGGCGAGAAGGACCCGAGGGATGGCGCCCGTCGCCGTAACGGTCGCGGCCACAAGTGCGACGGCGAGACGCACCGGTGCGACGATCCTGTCCGCGGTCGCCGGCATCGTCGTCGCGCTCGTCATCCTTCGTCGGGTCGCGGTTCGAACACGAACAGGTTGTTCAGCCCGAGCTGGAACCGACGGTGCGCGACGAGCCGTAGTCCATGCGGCTCGAAGATCCGAGCGACCTCCTCCGTCGCGAAGCCGTGGTGCTCGTGCAGCGCCATCCCGTCGACGAGCCGCACGCGCCCGAGGAGGTGCACGATCCGGTCGACCGCCGGCTCGGGCACCGTGATCACGAGCCGGCCACCTGGTCGGAGGTGTCGCGCCACGGCCGTGCCGGTGTCCGCATACGCGCTCTCGGGCAGATGTTCGACGACGGCAAGCATCGTGATCACGTCGAACCGCTCGTCCGGTACGTCTGCGGGGAACCATCCCCGCATGATCCGCACGTTCGCGCGTGGCGTGGCCGGTGTCGCATCGGGATCGATCCCGATGCCGCCGCTGATCCGGCCACCGAACCGCTCGAAGAGCGCGCCGTCGGCGCAGCCCACATCGAGCACGCGTGATCCTGTGGGGATCCACGGTGACGCTTTCGCGATCCGCCAGCGCTGCAAGAGGCGGTCGACGAGCTTCACGCTGCCTATGATGACCGGAACGTGCGGCGGCTCGGCCTTTTCGTCGTGATCGCCCTGGCCGCCGTGGTGACGATCATCCTGGGCGGCCAGAGCGGATTTCCGGCGAACAGCTACGAGCACGGTGACTTCCTGCAGTTCTGGCTGCAGCCGCGCGCGCTCGCTGCCGGCGCGAGCCCATACGACCCGGTCTGGTGGGCCGCCGAGCATGCGCGCCTCGGCGTCGCGCCGCTCTTCGGGGAGGCCGTCTATCCGCCCTACGACGCCCTCTTCTTCGCACCGTTCGCCCTGCTGCCGCTCGGGTACGCCGCCGCCGCCTGGCTCGTCATCCAGGTCCTCCTCGTGGCGGTCACGACTGTGGTGCTCGCGCGCCGGATCGCGCTGCCCGCGCACCGCGCCGTTGCGATCGCGGTCGTCGCGGGCTCCCAGTCCGCCTGGCTGCTCGTGGTCGGTGGCAACGTCACCGGTTTCCTGTTCGCCGCGCTCGGCGCCGCGTACCTCGCGGCGGTGGACCGCCGGCCATTCCGTTGCGGGCTGTTCCTCGGCCTGCTCATCGTGAAGCCGCATCCCTTCGTCATCGTGTGGCTCGTCGTGCTCGCCCTCGCCACCCGATCGGAGCGCCGGGCCGTCATCGGTGGCGCGCTCACGTCCGCCGCGCCGTTCGTCGTGCTCACCGCGGCGGTCCACCCATCGTGGTACGCGGACTGGCTGCCATCCGCATTGCGGCTGCAGGACACCGCCGGGAGCAACGCCACGGTGTGGACCGCGGGACGCATGTTCGGCCTGTCCGGGCCACTCATTGGCACCGCCGTCGCGGTCGTGCTGCTCGCGCTGCTCGCGTTCTTGTTGCTACGGGTTCGGCCACCGTTCGACGTCGCACTCGCCGCAGCTATCCCGGTCTCGCTCGCGGTCGCGCCGCATGGCTGGAGCTACGACCAGCTGCTGCTTGTGATCCCGCTCATGCTGCTCATCGACCGGATCGGCGCGCTCCGCGTACCGGCGCGCTCGCTCACCCTCGCCGCGCTCGCGCTCGGCGCCGTGGCGGTCCCGTGGCTCCTCTACGCGATCGCGTTCCGCCGCGGCGGCGAGGAGCTCAGCGCCATCACGCCGATCGCCACGTTCGCGATGGTCAGTGTCGCGGTGCTGCCTCTCTATGCTGGCCGGACGGTGATCGGAGGCAAGCGTGGCTGACGCGAGCGATCCGATCATCGAGCTGACGCTGCTGGTGCCCTGCCTGAACGAGGCGGCCACGATCGGCGCCTGCGTCGATGCGGCGCAGGCCGCCATCCGTGACCTTGGCGTCTTTGGCGAGGTGCTCGTCGCGGACAACGGATCGACCGACGGCTCGCGGGAGATCGCCGCGGAGCACGGTGCGCGCGTCGTCCCGGTGCCGGTGCGGGGCTACGGTGCCGCCTTGTCGGCCGGTATCGCGGCGGCACGTGGCGGCTTCGTGGTCATGGCCGACGCGGACCTCTCGTACGACTTCGCCGAGTCGGGCCGGTACCTCGAGCAGCTCCGGGCCGGACACGACCTCGTGATGGGGGACCGGTTCGCCGGCGGGATCGAGCCCGGCGCGATGCCGCCGCTCCACCGCTACCTCGGTAATCCGGTCCTTTCGCGCCTGGGCCGCCTGTTCTTCCGGGCTCCCGTGCGCGATTTCCATTCGGGGATGCGCGGTTTCCGGCGTGAGGCGATCCAATCGCTCGGGCTGCGTACCACCGGCATGGAGTTCGCGTCCGAGATGATCGTGCGCGCCGCGCTCGCCGGCCTGCGTATCACCCAGGTGCCCACGACCCTCCGTCGCGATCGCCGCGGCCGCGCCCCGCACCTGCGCACCTGGCGCGATGGCTGGCGGCACCTCCGGTTCCTCCTGCTCTATAGCCCGCGCTGGCTGTTCCTGTACCCGGGCGCGGTCATCGCGCTCGTCGGTCTGGCTGCGAGCGCGGTCCTGCTCCCGACCCCGCGCGTGCACACGCTCGTCTACGCCGCGATGCTCGTCGTCGTTGGGTTCCAGGCGATCCAGTTCGCGCTCTTCACCAAGATCTTCGCGATCAACGAGGGGCTTCTGCCACCGGATCGACGCCTCGACCGCGTCTTCACGGTCGTCACGCTCGAGGTCGGCCTCGCGGCCGGCGCGATCCTGCTCCTCCTTGGGCTTGCGGGGTCGGCGTTCGCGCTCGCGGTCTGGCAGGCGACGAGCTTCGGCGAGCTCGACTCCTCGTCGGCGACCATGCGGATCGTCATCGTGTCCTCGACCGCGATCGCGCTCGGCGTGCAGGTCGTCCTGTCGAGCTTCTTCTTCAGCATCCTCGGCCTGCGCCGCCGGACGTGATCTCGGTCCGCGCGCTCGCGGCACGCGCCTGGTCGGCGAAGGCCGTGCTCTGGGTCATCGCCGCCACGACGGTCGCGAACGTCTTCGGGTACGGCTACCAGGTCGTGATGGCCCGGCTGCTGCGCCCCGACGACTACGCGATCCTCACGGCGTTGTTCGGCTTCCTCATCCTCGAGCAGCTCTCGGCGCAGGTCATCCAGTCGGCTACCGCCCGACTCGCGGCCCAGTACCGGGCCCGCGACGACGAGGCCGTGCTCCACGTGTTCGTCCGCCGGTGGACGAGGCGCATTCTCGTGGCGGCCGGACTACCGGCCCTCGTCATCGTCATCGCCGCGCCGTACATCGGGACCGTGCTCGCACTCCCGTCCGCGAGCGTGGTGCTGCTCGGGCTCGCGCTCTTCATTGCGGCGCCGCTCACCTTCACCGGCGGCCTCCTGCAGGGGCTCGGGCGGTTCGGCTGGTTCGGTTGGTACTTCATCGTGCAGGCGCTCGCCCGGCTTGCGATCGGCCTGACGCTCGTGTGGCTCGGCTTCGGCGTGACCGGCGCGTTCGTCGGCGCCGCAGCGGCGCTCGGTGCCGGTCTGCTCCTGTCGCTCATCCCACTCGCGCCGCTGTTCCGCGCGGCCCGCGGCGCGGTCCACGCGGTGGAGCTCGGCGCGGCCGAGACGCGATTCTTCCTGCTCGCGTCGGTGATCATGCTGGCCTATGCGGCGCTCACGAACATGGACGCGATCGCCGGCCGGGCACTGCTCCCGACGGCGGACGCCGGTGCGTATGCCGCGACGATCACCATGGCGAAGGTGGTCCTGTTCGCGCCGATCGCCATCGGCTTCATCCTCCTTGAGCGCACCGCGCGGGCCGATGCCCGCGGCGAGGACACCCACCGGCCACTCATGCTCGCGCTCGCGTTCGTGATCCTGACGAGCGGCCTCGTGACCGTCGCGTACCTCGTGGCCCCTGTGTTCTTGACGCGCGTCATCGTCGGTGACCAGTACGCGCTCAGCGCGTCTCTCATTGGTCCGTACAGCGTCGCCGCGCTGTTGAACGCGCTGCTGTCGCTCTGGATCGCGCACTTCATCGGCCGCGGTCGGATGCGGTTCGGCCTGTTCCTCGCGCTCGGGGTGGTCGCGGAGCTCGCGCTCATCCTCGTCACGCCGCACGACGCCGCGACGCTCGTTCGCGTCGTGCTCGGTGTCGCGGTCGCGACGCAGCTCGCTGCCGGTTGGACCTACTGGCGCGAGCGCTCGCGGCGCGACGGCCAGGTGGCCGCGGCGAGTACCCCGAACAGGATGAGCGGGACGACCGCCGAGTAGGACTCGAGGTCGCGGATCGCTGCGACCGCAGCCAGCAGCGTTGAGACCACGAGGAGAACGAACGCGCCGGCGACGATCACGCCGTTCGCGACGCGCGGCGAGCGGCGGGCCGCGACGCCAGCGCCGATGACGAGGGGCACGACGAGCAGCGAATGGTCGTACGACCAGGTGTACGGCGCGACGATGAGCGAGAGCGGCAGCCAGACGGCGAGCCAGCCGTCCCCCCGCGGATCGAAGCACACGGCGACGCCGACGCAGGCGACGATGATCGCAGCCGCCATCCAGGTCCCCGCCGGACCGGCGAGGCCGAAGAGCACGCTCGCGAGCGTCGTGGTGCGCGGCTCAGCGAAGAGCGCGTGCGCTGGAATGTCGCGGAGCCAGGCCATCGGCCACTGCGGGAGCACGACGATCGAGATGGCCGCGAGCGCCGTCGCGGCGGCGAGCGCGGTCAGCACCGCCCGCCGCTGTCCCCGACGCCAGGCCCACAGACCGACCGCCGGCGCGGCCAGCAGGAACAGCTGCGGCTTCCCGAGGGCCACGGTCGCGGCGAGGCCCGCAGCGGTCGGCCGCCCCGAACGGACCCAGAGGATCGAGAGCGCGAGGGTCGCGCCGAGCAGGAAGCCCCACTGGCCGAGAAGCAGCGTGAGCCGGGCCGGCTGAGAGGCGACGAGGGTCAACGCGACGAGCGTGTGGGCGAACGGTGCGCCAGGCAGCCAGGTCCGGAGGAGGGCCCAGGTCGCGGTCGCGGCGAGGGCGAGGCCGCCGATCGTCCAGACCGCGAACGCGATCGGCAATGGCAGCAACGCGAACGGTAGGAGGAACAGGATGGTCCACCCGAAGTACCCGTAGTCGGGCCAGTTCACCGCCGACGCGCCGAGGCCGACGGCGACGTCGTGCCAGCTGCGCGCGTCATATGGATCGCCCCCGAGCAGCAGCGCACGCGGACCCGCCCAGAACTTCGCGAAGTCGCCCTGGTGGATCGCGTCCAGCGACCAGTCGAGATACCCCGACGCGGCGAGGACCCCCAGTCCGAGGACGAGACCGAACAGATACGCGGCGAGGTCGAGGCGGCGTTCGCGCATGTGAACACGCTAGGGTCTCTTCAGTGCGCCGCGCGGAGATCGCCTATTGGTGCGGGATCGCATTCGGCATGCTGTTCCTCGTGATCCTGGGACCCTTCGAACGCCGGATCGAGCTCGCCCACATCAACGACTTCTCCGGGCTCTGGAGCGGCGCGCGCGCGGTCGTGCTCGGGATCGACCCGTACGAGCCGCACGCCTGGCGCGCGTTCGTCGAGGCGAGCGGCGTCCATGACTCGGGCGCCCAGGTGAACGACTACTTCCCCTGGGTCTCGCTCGGCCTCCTGCCGTTCGGGTTCGTCGCCGTCGAGACCGCGGGCTGGATCTGGATGGTCCTGACGCTGGTGCTCGCGGTGCTCGGGCTTCGTGCGCTCCTGCGCGCCTACCTGCCCGGTCAGGCCGCGGCGCACGGCCTCTTCGGCGGGGCGCTCCTCATCTCTCAGCCCGGCTTCCACACGTTCGTTCTCGGCCAATTGGCCTTCCTGCTCCTTGCCGCTGTGTCCGCGATCGCCGTCGCTCTGCGCGCCGGCCATCCGAGGCGCGCCGGTCTTGCCGCGCTCGCGTTCCTGTTGAAGCCGCACCTCTTCGTGTTCACCGCGCTCCGGCTCGTCGCGGAGCGCCGGCTCGCGCCGGCCGCGGCCGCGGTCGGATTCCTGGTGGTCGCGCTCTCGACCGCGCTCTTCCCGCAGTGGATCGGCGCCTGGCTCAGCGACGTCGGGCCGGTGCGCATCGTCCGTAGCGCCGCGCTGCCGGTGGCGCTCGGTGACGTCGCCGGTCCTGCCGGCACGCTCGTCGCGTACGGGCTCATCGCCGCGGCGGCCGTCGTGGTCCTCCGCGGGTTCGGTCTGCATGGCGACGCGTCCCTGGCCGTCTGGCTCGCGCTCTCGTCGGCCGGGGCGATCTACACCTGGTCCTACGACCATCTGCTGCTGCTCGTGCCGCTCGCGATCGCAGCGAGCGTGCTGCTCGCCGCCGGTCAGGCTCGCCGCGCGTGGG
>JBBQHN010000031.1:0-17917 GCA_038324015.1 Candidatus Limnocylindria bacterium
ACGATGCCCGTCCGGTGATCGACCGCATCGCCCTTCTTCTCCCGCCCCGCGCCGAGTCGCACCGACGCGAGGCCGACCTCGTCAGCCGCGATCGCGCGCACATACGCGGTCCGTGGCGCACGGAGCAGCTCGACATACGGCGCGTGTGGGAGCCGGCCGGGGTCGTCGACCATCCGGACGTCGCCACCCTGTGCCGCGACAAGCTCCCGGAACTTCGCGAGACCGCTGCCGTCCGCGATCGCACGATCGATCCGCTTCAGTGCCGCGACGCGGTCACGGGCCCTGTTCCCGAGGATCAGCATCTCCGCGCCGGCGAGGCGCGCGAGCACCAACAGATCGGGTGGGCCGTCGCCGCGCAGCGTCGCGATCGCCTCCGCGACCTCGAGCGCGTTCCCTACCGCGCGTCCGAGGGGCTGGTCCATATCGGTCAGCTCGCACGTGACGCGAAGGCCGTGCGCCTTCCCGATCGCGGCCATCGTGCGTGCGAGCTCGCGCGCCGAGGGGAGGTCCTTCATGAACGACCCGCGTCCGACCTTGACGTCCAGCACGACCGCGTTCGCTCCCGCTGCGATCTTCTTCGACATGATGCTCGACGCGATGAGCGGGATCGAGGGAACCGTCCCGGTCGTGTCCCGCAGCGCGTAGAGCTTTCCGTCCGCCGGTGCGAGGTCGGCGGTCTGCCCGGTCAGCACGATGCCGATGCGCTCGAGCTGTGCCAGGAACTCCGCGGTGGACAGGTCGACGCGGTATCCCGCGATCGATTCCATCTTGTCGAGGGTGCCGCCCGAGAATCCGAGGCCGCGCCCGCTCATCTTCGCGACTGGCAGACCGCATGCGGCGACGAGCGGCGCGACCACGAGAGTTGTCTTGTCGCCGACGCCGCCGGTCGAGTGCTTATCGACGACGCGCCCGAACCGCTTGAGATCGAGGCGCGTACCCGACGCGACCATCGCCGCCGTCAGGTCCGCGGTCTCCCGCCGGTCCATGCCGCGCCATACGACCGCCATGCAGAACGCCGCCATCTGGTAGTCGGGGATCGTGTCCTTCGTGTATCCGTCGACGAGGTACGAGATCTCGGCCGTCGTGAGGCGCTCGCCGTCGCGCTTCTTCTCGATCAGCTCGGCCGTGCGCATCAGAGCTTCGCGACCACGCCCTTGACCAGCGCACCGAGGCGGGCGCCGGTGCGGTTCGCGACCTCGAGCACCCCTTCGCCCGTCACGTGCTCGATCTGCCCGGGGATCCCCGTCGCCATATCGGTCACCGTTGCGATCGCGAGGATGCGCATGCCCAGATGGCGGGCGGCGATGACCTCCGGCACGGTGCTCATCCCGACGGCATCCGCACCGAAGCCGCGCAGCATCCGCAGCTCGGCCGGCGTTTCGAAGTTCGGACCGGACACACCGACGTAGATGCCCTCGCGCAAGTCCGCATCCACGACCTTCGCGATCGTCCGGAGCTCCTCGGTGTAGGTACCGACCATGTCCGGGAATCGCGGCCCCTTGGTCTCGTCGTTGGCGCCGCGCAACGGGTTCGCTGGCATGAAGTTGATGTGGTCCGACAGGAGCATCAGGTCACCAGCCTGGTAGGCCGGGTTCAGCCCGCCGCAGGCGTTCGTGAGGATGATCGTCCCGATGCCCCAGGCCTTGAACACCCGCACCGGGAACGCGACTGCCTCCATGTCGTAGCCCTCGTAGTAGTGCAGGCGACCCTTCATCACCGCGACCGTCTTCCCCGCGAGGGTCCCGACGACGAGCTCGCCCGAATGACCCGGGGCCGTGCTCCGCTCCCACCCGGGGATGACGCCGTAAGGGATGCGCGTCGCGCTCGTGACCTCGTCGGCGAGGGCACCGAGGCCCGATCCGAGCACGATCGCGACGTCCGGCGCCGCGGTCGTCTTGGTGCGGATCGCGGCGACGGCTGCGGCCACATCGAGCGCCATCAGGCTGGACCGCCTTCCTCTTTGAGGATCTTCTTCCGCAGGAGCGTGAGGAACGGGCGCATCGACGGCGTCCGCACGAAACGGGCGACGGTCTGGGCCCGGCGCACCTCGATCCGATCTCCAACGAGTAGGTCGTGCTCCTCCTGTCCGTCGAGCGACAGCCGGGACGGCTCGAGCACCTCGAGCGCGATCGTCTGATCGACGTCCAGCACCACCGCGTTCGGGAACGACAGGTGCGGCGCGATCGGGACGATCATGATCGAGCGCGACGACGGGATGATCAGCGGCCCACCGACGGACATGCCATAGGCGGTGCTGCCGGTCGCGGTCGCGACAATGAGGCCGTCGGCCCAATAGACCGTGAACGGCGCACCGTCGATGCGGACGGCGATGTGGATCGAGCGCACCTCCTTGCCGCGCGCGACGACGACATCATTCAGCGCGAGCGCTTCGAGCGTGAGCCCGCCGTTGCGCGTCATCCGCGCCTGCAGCACCGCGCGCTCCTCGCACGTGTACCTGCCGGCCACGACCTCTTCAAGGAGACCGTCGAGCTCGTCCACGGATCCGCCGGCCAGGAATCCGAGGCGCCCGAGGTTGATGCCGAGGATCGGGATGCTAAGCGCCGATAGCGCGCGCGCCGCACGGAGCATCGTGCCGTCTCCGCCGAACACGCAGGCGATCGCGACGCCCGCGACCTCGCGCGCCAGGCCGCTCGAGTCGAGCGAGACCTCGACGACCTCGTGACCGCGCCCGCGGGCGCGCTCGGCCGCGTCGTGCGCGGCATCGATCGCGTACTGCCAGTCGGGGCGCACCGCGAAGGCCAACTTCACTCGGCCACCTCTGCGGCGCGCTCGCGGATCCGGCCGGGCGTCAGGCCGGCGTCGCCATGACGACTGTGGATGAAGATCTCGCGGTTCCCCTCTCGGCCGGCGAGATGCGACGCCGAGATCGCGACCGTGCCGAGGCCGACCGCGGTGAACGCCTCAGCGACCGCGACCACGGCTGCGGCGCGCGCCTTGGGGTCCCGGACGATGCCACCGCGACCGACGGCCTCGCGCCCGGCCTCGAACTGCGGCTTCACGAGCGCGACCACGTCGCCGCTCTCGCGGAGGTGGCGGAACGAGGGGGGGAGCGCCACCCGCAGCGAGATGAACGAGAGATCGGCGACCACGAGATCGACCGCTTCTGGAAGCTCGAACCCCTCGCGCGCGTTGACGCCCTCGCGAGACACGACGCGATCGTCGGTCCGGAGCTTCCAGTCCAGCTGGCCCTTGCCGACATCGATCGCGTAGACCTTGCGAGCGCCGCGCTGCAGCACCGAGTCGGTGAACCCGCCGGTCGACGAACCCACGTCAAGCACGACCCTGCCCTGCACATCGATGCCAAAGTCGTCGAGCGCGCCCTCGAGCTTGTCGCCGCCACGTGACACGAATCGCGGTCCAGTGGCGATCGTGATCGCGGACGTGTCGGAGACGGGAGCCGCGGCGCGGTCGGCGACCTCGCCGTCGACGCGGACGGCACCCGCGAGGATGAGCGCCTGCGCCCGCTCGCGGCTGGGTGCGAGCGCACGCTGGACGAGGAGCTGGTCAAGCCGAACGCGAGCGGCCATCACGGGCGAAAGCCTATCCGTAGACTCCGAGCGATGCCGAAGCGCCTGCCCCGTTCGCGAACGCTCAAGGGAGACCCCAAGCTTTCGTACTACGACGCACAAACGGGTGCCGCTGGCGAGCCACCGATCATCCTTCTCCACGGCGCCACGTTCCGGGCTGAGGACTGGGAGAACATCTTCCCCCGGCTGGCGACGAGATACCGCGTGATCGCCTACGACGCCAGGGGCCACGGCAAGAGCGGCCGGGCGACGAGCTACGACATCAACAACTTCGCCGACGACCTGCTGCGAGTGATCGACCAGGTCGCCGCAGCTCCGGCCATCGTGATCGGCCACAGCCTCGGCGGAGCGACCGCCCTGGTCGCAGCCGCGAAGAAGCCCGCAGCCATCAAGGCGCTCGTATTGGAAGAACCGGTGGTCGACAACTGGGACCGCGACTGGCGAGCTGAGTACTACAAGGCCGTCCGAGCGACTTTGGACAAGGTCGAGGAGCCGACGCTCTTCAAGCGAGCCGTGGCGAGCCTGCCGCTCCCAGCGCGAGGACCACGAGGTGAGCGGACCGTCGGTGAGGTCCGTGGCTTCTACGCCGCCGACCGTCTCGCGACCTACTACAAGGACGTGGACCCCGAGTTCGTCGAGCAGTTCGGCCACTCGAAACCTGACGGTCACGAACAGGTCGTGAACGCGGTCCCGACGATGCCGACCCTCCTGCTCGCCGCGTTCGCAGCAGACGGAAGCGCACTGAAGGACGGCGAGGCCGAACAGCTCGTGAAGAAGTGGCCAGATGCGCAGCTTCAAAAGTTCCCAGGAGTGGGTCACCGGATCCATGGCCTCAGACCGGATCCTTTCCTAGAGGCGCTCGAACCATTCCTGCGCAAGGCTCGCTCCGCCAGCTGAGTTTCCTGCGCCGGGCCGCGGCTCTTTCTTCCGCTCGGCCGTCGGCTCGCGCCGCGACGACGCGGTCCTCCTGCCGGTTCCGGCCGCTCGCTCCAGAAAGAGCCGCGACCCCTCACCGGCTCGAGCCGGTACACACCATGCGCCGACAGTGCGTGGATCTGAAACTGGAACCAGCCCCGTCTGGCCGGGCCCTACGTAGCTTGTGGCCGTCGTCGCGAGGCGGTTGCTCGCCATCCAGTGTTGGCGAGCTCGGGGCGTGCCACGTCGAGCGGCGATGATCAAGAAGGGTGACCAGCGTCGTTGCCGTCCTGTTTCCCCGGCGGCATGAGATCTGGCAGTTACATACCTCGCCGCGACCTTGGGCTTGCTAGGACGGCGGGCGCTTCGCCTGCTGAGCCAATGCGTCCGCGAGCTTCGTGATCCGTTGATCGGCGGCGTCCAGACGCTTGGTGCATTCCGCATAAAGGCGCAGGCCCTCCTCGTAGAGTGCCACGGCCTCATCGAGGTCCAGCTCGGGATCCTCGAGCTTGTCGGCGATCGTCTCGAGGCGCTCGAGCGCGGCCTCGATCGGACGCTCGGTCTCAGGCTCGGCCATCCCCCACCTCCACGCGTTGCACGCGCACGCTCAAGCGTCCATCACGCATCCGGACCCGCGCCTCATCGCCGGAGGCGAGCGCCGCGGCCTCCGACCTGATCCGGCCGTCCGGGCCTTCGACGATCGCATAGCCCCGGCCGAGCACAGCGAGCGGCGAGAGGGCCTCGAGCCGGCGCCGGGCGCCCACCGCGCGCTGCCGGCGTTGTGGCACCGCACGCGCGATCGCGCGATCGATCGCCCGGCGATCCTCGTCGAGGCGCTGCCGCAGCGCGGCCACCCGCGCCGGCGGCGCACGACGATCGAGAAGACGCCGCGCCCCGGTGAGTCGACGGCGACGGTCCGCCGCGATTTCGCGGACCCGCATGTCGATACGCCGTCGGAGGCGCTGCGCCGCCGCCACCTCCGCACCGGCGTCCGGGACGACCAGTTCGGCCGCGACCGACGGCGTGGGCGCGCGCAGGTCCGCGACGAGATCGACGAGCGTGATATCCGACTCGTGGCCGACGCCGGCGCAGAGCGGCTTGGGGAACCGCGAGACCGCTCGGATCAGCGCTTCGTCATTGAACGGCGAGAGGTCTTCGCTCGCCCCGCCGCCACGCGCGAGGATGACGACATCGAGGTCCCGCAGCTGCGCGAGTCCGTCGAGCGCGCCGATCATCGACTCGACCGCACCTTGACCCTGCACCTGCGCCCCGGCGAACACGAGCTCCACGTTCGGGTCGCGCCGCGCGATGACGGTCTGTACGTCGTGCCACGCCGCTCCGGTCGGGCTGGTGACGACACCGACGCGACGCGGCCGAGGCGGCAGCGGACGCTTGCGCTCCTGCGCGAACAACCCCTCGGCCGTGAGCCGGCGCTTGAGCGCCTCGAGCCGGAGATACGCGTCGCCCGCGCCTGCCGGGCGGATGTCGTCGCAACGAAGGCTGTACGAGCCGCCTTTGATGTACACGTCGAGATCTCCGTGCACGAGCAGGCGCGCGCCGGAGCGCGGCGTGAGCGCCACGTTCGCCGCGGCGGTCGCGAAGAGGGCGCATCTGATCTGCGACGTGTTGTCACGCAACGTGAAGTAGGCGTGTCCCGCTGCGGACACCGTGGCCTCCGAGACCTCGCCCTCGACCCAGACATCCTTGAAGGCCTCACCTTCCATGAGCTGCCGGGCGATGAGCACCGTGAGCTCGTGGACGCGAAGGATGCGATCGGGCGCGCTGGTCAGGCCCGTTCGAGGTACTCCCCGGTCCGCGTATCGACCTTGATCTTGTCGCCCTGGTTCACGAAGAGCGGCACGAGCACCTTGAGACCGCTCTCGAGGATCGCCGGCTTGTTCGCACCGGTCGCGGTATCGCCCTTGATACCGAACTCGACGCTGGCGATCTTCATGATGACCGAGGGCGGGAGATCCACACCGATCGGATCCCCCTCGTACTCGTTCAGCTGCACGACCATCCCATCGGTCAGGTAGTTCACGCCGTCGCCGAGTTGGTCGGCATCGAGCGCGACCTGATCGAACGTCTTGGTGTCCATAAAGTGGTAGAGATCGCCGTCGTGATACATGTACTGCACGTCGCGCTGGTCCATGCGCGCGCGCGCGAACCGGTCGCCGGCCTGGAACGTCTTCTCGATGAGGTCCCCCCGCCGTACGTTACGGAGCTTCATCCGGACCTGCGCGCTGCCGCGCCCCATCTTGATGTGCTGGAACTCGACGATCCGATACAGCGTGCCGTCGAGCTCGATCGTCATGCCGCGCTTGATCTCACCGGTACTGACCATCGTCTAACGCCTTCGGCGGGCTGACGCCCCTTCCTTAGCCGGAATGGGTCGCCTGTCGAAGAAGCCATTCGATGGCTTCTTCGTAGCCCGCAACTCCCTTTCCTATCACTTGGTGCTTCGTGACGTCCTTGAGATACGTATGGTGCCTGAACGGCTCCCGCGTGCCGATATCGCTGATATGCACTTCGACCACGGGGAACGCGCACCCGGCCACGGCATCGCGCAGCACGACCGACGTGTGGGCCAGGCCGCCCGGGTTGATCACGCACCCGTCCGCGTCCGCGTGCAGCTGTAGGAAGTCGATCAGGGACCCCTCGTGGTTCGACTGGTGGTCCACGATCAGGTGACCGGAACCGGCGACGGCCCGGCAGCGCCGCACGACCTCGTCGAGCGTCGTGGTGCCGTAGATCGCGGGTTCCCGGGTCCCCAGTGTGTTGAGGTTCGGTCCGTTCACGAGCAAGAGCTTCATCGTCCCTCCACGATCGCAGTCGCCTGGCGAAGCGCGCGCGGCGACACGTCGGTGACCTCGCTGAACCGGCCGATCGTGCGTGGCAGGATCCAGCGCACTGTGCCGGAACGCGACTTCTTGTCCTGTCGCAGGAATGACCACGTCGCTCCCGGCAGCTTCGCGCGCGTCGGCAGGCCGGCGGCACCGAGCAGTGCCTCGAGCCGCTCGCGCAGCGATGTCGGCGCAAGGTCCAGCACGTCCGCGAGCGCGGTCGCGAAGACGAGGCCGACGCTGACGGCCTCGCCGTGCGTGACCCGGTACCGCATCGCGGCCTCGTACGCATGGCCGAGCGTGTGTCCGTAGTTCAGCAGTTCACGTAAGCCGGCCTCGCGCTCGTCGACCGCAACGACGCCGGCCTTCACATCGACCGCGAGCGAGATCGCGCCGAGCGTCGGGCCAAGATCACCGTCGAGGACCGCCGCGGCCGACCGCTCGAGCTGCGCGACCGAGTCGCGATCGCTGAGGAAGGCTGCCTTGATGATCTCCGCGAGGCCGGACGACCGCTCGCGGCGCGGCAGGGTGACGAGCGCGGCGGGATCTGCAAGGACGGCATCGGGCTGATGGAACGCCCCGGCGAGGTTCTTCCCGCGCGCCAGGTCGATCCCGGTCTTCCCACCGATCGAGGAGTCGACCATCGCAAGGAGCGTTGTCGGCACCTGCGCGACGCGGACCCCGCGGAGGTAGGTCGCCGCCGCGAACCCCGCAAGGTCGCCGACGGTCCCGCCGCCGAGCGCGATGACTCCGCCGTCACGGCCGATCTTGGTGGCGCCGAACGCGTTCCACAAACGTTCGAGCGACGCGACGCTCTTCGCCTGCTCCCCGCGGGGAACGCGAATGACCGTCGCGTCGAGGCCCGCCGCCGTGCACGACCGCCGCACCGCTGCTGCGTGACGGGCGGCGGTGAAAGGGTCGGCGACGATCGCGACCCGGCCCTGCCATCCAAGGTCAGAAAGATGCGTGCCCACGTGATCCAGCAGCCCGGCGCGCACGAGGACCGGGTATGCCCGGGTCGCCCGTACGTCGATCCGCACACCGCGCGCGGCGACGAGCCACGCGGCGATCGCGAGCGCGACCTCGTGCGGTTCCGCGCCATCGACGGTGAACGAGGCATCGACGTCGCGATACACCTCGCGCCGCTCGCGTAACACGCGCGCCGCATGCTCGCGCGGTCCGACATCCAGGTGCGCGTGCTTGCCGAGCGTTGCCTTGATACCGCGGGCGACCGTTGCGACCGACCCGGTCAGACCGATGCGCATCCCAAGCTCCGACATGCGCCTGCGGTTGGGCTCGAGCAGGACGGCACCGCCTCCGGTCGACACGACGATGAGGGCGGGCGTCGGGCGGAGCGCGGCAAGAACGTCGGACTCGATGGCCCGGAACCGCGTTATCCCGTCCTCGCTGATGACCTTCGTGCAGGGCTTCCCAGCCGCGCGCTCGATCTCGTCGTCCAGGTCGATGGCGCGGCCGCCGAGCGCCTCGGCGAGCAGCGGCGCGACCGTGGACTTCCCGACCCCGGGCGGTCCGACGAGGAACAAATGCATCAGCGGTCGGCGATCGGCTTCAGGCGCTCGCGGTACCGGGAGATCGCGGCCGTGATGTCGCCGATGCTGTCCTCGCCGAATTTCTCGCAGACGGCGTCGGCCAGGACGAGTGCGAGCATCGCCTCGGCGACGACGCCGCCCGCCGGGATGACGCAGACGTCGCTTCGCTCGACGTGCGCTGGAGCGGACTCGCCGGTACGGAGATCGACCGACGGCAGCGGCTTCATCAGCGTCGAGATCGGCTTGAACGCGACGCGCACGACCAGGTCCTCGCCGTTCGTCACGCCGCCTTCGAGACCGCCGGCGCGGTTCCGTGGCCGGCCGAAGCCGTCACCGCGACGCTCGATCGGATCGTGCACGGCGCTTCCGCGCTCGCCCGACGCGTCGAACGCATCGGCGAACTCCACGCCCTTCACGGACTGGATCGACGCGAGCGCCTGCGCGATGCGGCCGTCGAGCCGGCGGTCCCACTGCGCGTATGTGCCGAGGCCTGGGATGACACCGGTCGCTCGTACGATCGAGACGCCGCCAAGGGTGTCGCCTGCGTCGCGCGCGGCCGCGATCGCCGCGATCATCTTCGCGCTCGCCGCGGCGTCGCTGGACCGCACATCGCTTGCCTCGATCGCGTCACGGTCGAAGGTCGGCACGGAGGAGACGTCGCCGATGCGGATCGTCTCGCTCAGGACGTCCATCCCGATCGCCCGGAGCAGCATCTTCGCCACACCACCGGCGGCCACGCGCGCCGCGGTCTCACGGGCGCTGGCCCGCTCGATCACGTCCCGCACGTCCAGGAGGCCGTACTTGAGCGCGCCCGCGAGGTCCGCATGGCCCGGCCGGAGCCGCGTGACGGCGTCGGGCGTTTCAGGCACGGCGGTCACGCTCATGACCTTTTCCCAGTTGGCGTGATCGCGGTTCTCGATCCAGAGCACGATCGGCGCACCGGTGCTCCTCCCCTGACGGACGCCGGCGGTGATCCGCGCGCTGTCGCGCTCGATCTTCTGCCGGCCGCCACGGCCGTAGCCCAGCTGCCGCCGGCGAAGGTCGGCGTCGATGGCGGCGGCGTCGATCTCGAGCCCCGCGGGCACGCCGTCCACGACGATCGTGAGACCGGGACCGTGTGACTCGCCCGCGGTGAGCCAGCGCACCCTGCCTAATCTCCTCGGCTTCGCCGGGAGACGCGCCCCAGGCGAGTGGTACTCGCTCGGATCGGCAAAGCCGCTCCGCGCTCGTTCATGTGCAGCTCACGCTCGCGTAGAGCGCCGCACGCATGATGTCCACCGGCGCATCCTGTCCGGTCCAGATGCGGAACGAGGACGCCGCCTGCTGCAGCAGCATCGGCAGGCCGTCGATCACGGTCGCGCCGGTGACGCGCGCGCGACGCGCGAGCGGCGTCGCGACAGCCGCCGGGATGAGGTCGACGATGACGAGCTCCGGTCGCAGGACGGCGCTGGCAAGCGGATCTTCGCCCTGAAGGCCGAGCGAGGTCGCATTCACGACGACGTCGAGGTCGGCGACGTCGTTGCGGTCTGCCCATGCGACCACCGTGGGCTCCCGATCGACCGGATGCGCGAGCGACCGCGCGAGGACGCGGGCGCGCTCCGCCGTGCGGTTGGTGATCGAGATCTTCGCACCGCGTTCCAGCAGCACCCCGAGCACCGCGCGCGCGGCGCCCCCTGCTCCGAGGATGAGGACGCGGGCGCCATCCAGCGGCAGCTCGCGGATCGCGTAGGCGAAGCCGACCACGTCGGTATTGGATCCCCTGACACGCGTGCCGTCGGGCGTGCGTGACAGGGTGTTGGCCGCGCCGATCTCCGCCGTCGGCCCATCCCACGTGTCCACGAGCTTCAGGACCGTTTCCTTGTGCGGCACCGTCACGTTCGCGCCGAGCACCTCACCCGAACGGATCCGTTCGACGATCGCGGGCAGCGCATCGGCGGTCACGTCGAGCGTCTCGTAGCGGTACGGCAGACCGAGCGACCGGAATGCGGCGTTGTGCATCGCCGGCGACAAGGAGTGCGCCACCGGATGGCCGAGCAGATAGACCAACGTCACTTGTTTCCGTACTTCACGCGATTCGCCTCTTGCTCTTCCAGGGTCTTGGCGAACGCGTGATCGCCGGTGCCGTCGCCCTTCGCGACGAAGTACAGGAAGTCGGTCTGCTCCGGCTGCGCGGCCGCCTGCAATGCGGCGAGCCCCGGGCTACAGATCGGCGTCGGCGGCAAGCCCGGGTTGAGGTACGTGTTGTACGGCGATTGCAGCTTGAGGTCGTCAAGCGACAGCTCGCCCCAGTCACCCTTCGCGTACTGGATCGTCGGGTCTGCGTCCAGCTTCATGGCGATGTCGAGACGGTGCTGGTACAGACCGGCGATGAGTGGACTCTCCTTGCGGTCCCGGGCCTCGCGCTCGACGATCGACGCGAGCTTCACCAGGTCGTAGATCTTCACGTTGCGCGCCGCCGCTGCGCTGCGGAGCGCAGCACCAGCCTTCTGCTCGAACGTGTTCAGCAACACGTTCACGATCTGGTCGGCGGTCGCGTCCGGGCGGAGAAAGTACGTGTCCGGGAAGAGGAACCCCTCGAGCGGCGTCTGCGGGTCGAGTCCGGCGAGCACGAAGTTGTTCCGTGTGCCGGCGACCGCCGCGGCGCTGAATGCCTTCGGATCGACCCCGGGGAACGCCTTGTTCACGGCGACCGCAACCTCGGAGAGGCGCCAGCCCTCGATGATCCGCAGGGCCACCTGGTCGCCGGGCGCCTTCTGGAAGAGGACCGACAGGTCCCGCGGGCTGAGCGCCGGTGAGACCTTGTAGGTCCCCGACTGCAGAGCGTTCTCCGCGCCGCTCTCGTACAGGACGTACTTGAACGCGAGCGCCGAGGTGATGAGCCTGGCCTTCACCAGGTCGCCAGCGATCTGCGATGCGGTCGCTCCGCGCCGCACGACGAAGTCCACGGGCTTCCCGGTCGGGTCCGCGGGCGCGTCGAGGAGCGGCGCCACCGTCGGGGCGATGATCGCGCGAACTGACGCCTGGCGGAGCAGGGTGTCGTGGTCGTCGGCCGCCTGGACGATCGCGTCGGTCACGAGCGGGCGCGCGAGGAAGAACAGCGCCACCGCAGCGACGACCACGACGAGCGCGAACACGACCGGACCGGCGCTCGACCGCTTGCGCGGCGGCTTCGGTCCGCGGCGAACGCTGGACGCGCGGACCGGGCCCCGGTATGCCGGTCCGGTCATCGGCCTGCCCCGCTCATTCGGCTGTCGGCCGATCCGCAGCGGACGCTCGCGTGCTCATGAAGTCCTCCAGGATCACGCGAGCGGCGCCCGCGTCGTCATCCGCGGCGCCACGGCGCTGTGCCTCGGCGGTCGTATTGCGCTCGTCGTAGAGCTCGATCGGAAGACCGGCGGGCTCGAGCGACGCTGCGAAGCGACGGACGCGCTCGGCCTGCTGCCCTTCCTCTCCGCGGAGGGTCAACGGGAGTCCGATCACGATCGCACTCACTTCCTCACCACGCGCGATCGCGGCGATCCGTCCGATGTCCACAGAAAGGCGGCGCGATCGGCGGAGGGTCGGAAGCGCGCGCGTGATGCCGAACGCGTCATCCCCTACCGCGAGACCGATGCGGCGGTCGCCGACGTCGAGCGCAAGATAACGCACGTCAGTTGACCGTGATCCGCGCGTCGAGCAGCGGCATCCGCGGCCACCACGACGGAGACAGCTTGATATCCGTGACGCGCAGGCCCTGGCCCTGGAGGAGGGTCCGCGCCTCATCGACGCTGCGGCCCGCGACGGCTCGGCCGACCTGCTCCTTCGTGAGACGGATGGACTGCTGACCGGTCGCCGCGAGCTTCCAGGTCACGCCGTTATCGGCAACGGTCGGCGAGTTGATGCCACCGAATTGGGCGCTGCGCTCGTCCAGCACGTTCCCGTCGGTCGCCAACGCCTTGTACCGCTCGAGGGCCGTGCGGGCCGGCTCCGCGCCGGCCACCGCGAAGCCCTGCACGGTCGCGCTGATCGGGACGTCGAACGTCGCGACCTCGCGCCCCACGACATCCGCGAGGGGACCCTGCGACGTGAGCGACGGCGTGCCGACGTAGATCACCGCGTCGCCGCTGAGCTGCGACTTCCACCGCAGCTTCTGGTCGTTCGCGGCGTCCCCGAGCGCGCGATCGACGCTCGCCTTCGCTGTCGCGGCGGTGTAGTCCTCGGCTTTCACGACCGGGATCTTCTTGCTGTCCCCGCCGGTCGTCGGGAGCGGATTCGTGACCTGGTAGACGCCTCGGTTGCTCACGATGATCCGCCCCGTGCCGACGTTCCCCGCGGGGCCACCCACCACCGCCTCGACGCCGACATCGATCTGCCCGGACGCAAGCGTGATGCCGAAGATGACGCTGCGAGGAAGCGTTTTCGTCTCGGTCGTGGCGAACTGGATGCGGTCCGCGCCGACGGTCGTCTGGACGACAGTGCCCTTCGAGATGCTGATGTCGTCGGTCGTCTGGTTCGTAAAGCGCACCGAGCCGGTGGCCTTGATGTCCTCGCTGCGCGAGCCGGTCGCCGTGCCGGTCACTTTCATGTTGATCGTGGCGCTGAGCGGCTGCGCGCTGATGTCGCCACCGGCGCCGGCTCGGAGCGTGATCGTGGCGTTGGGCATCGGGACCGCGGCCGCAACGGCTGCCACTGTGGCTGACGGCACGACGAGCGCGAGCACCAGCGCGATCGCCCCGAACGCGCTGGTGCCGATCGCGGCCGTCCGTCCGGGCGAACGCAAGGTGGCGGGACGGCGTGGCGCGACGGCCGCGAGGGCCGCCCGCCGCGGGGCATCGAGCTGTTCTGTCGGATCGAGCTCGTCGCGCTCCAGCGACCCGAGCGACGCATAGCCGGGCAGGTGGACCGATGCGGCGATCGAGCGGGCCCGGGGGTCGCTCGACACCACCGCGAGCCTGCGCGTGCCGGCTGCCTGGCGCGCCACGTCGAGGAACACGACATTCCGCGCGAATGGCGCGTCGGCCGCGACCACGAGTACGACCGGCAGGTCCGCGGGTGCGGCGGCGATGCGCTCGTACGCGTCGAGGATCGTCGCCCGGGCGTCCAGATCGATGACGGTCCGGTTCATCCGTACGTCTCAGCCGCGAGCGCGGCTGCTCCCGCGGCGACGAGATCGTCGGCGGACAGCGAGGCGTCGGCGACGACGCGGGGCACGAGGCTCGAACGGAGCGGCAGAACGTCGACCGTACCGCCGCGCTCGGAGCCGGCGAGCGTGGCGAGCGCGCGCGGTAGCCCCGCGAGATCGTCCGGAATGCCCGCCGCGTACCACCGGCCGGGCAGCTCGAGGCCAAGCGACCGGACCGCGGCGACCACGCAGCGGGCCCACACATCCGCGTCGCCGCTGCCATGCCGGGCGCCCAGGACGTCGCGGCCCACGGCGAAGACGCGCGTTCCGGAGACGCGACCGTCGCGTACGACGCCGACAGCTGTCAGGTCCGCGCCGATCCGCACGATCCCCGCTTCGCTGACGCCGGATTCGGCAGCCAGGCGTGCGAGAACGTATGCGCCAGAGGTCGCAGTCCCGCGGCGCTTCGCGGCTTCGAGCGCCGCGGTCGCCCCACCGGCCTGCACGAGCGGCGCGAGCGCGACGTCGGTCCGGATCTCGAGCTGGCGTCCGCGATCGCCGACCGGAGAGCCGAGCCGCCGGCCGTCGAGGACGAACCCGCCGATGTCGTCGCCCAGCTCGGCGGTCGCGATGCCGCGCAAGGCCGGATCGTCGGACGCAAGGTCTCGCGCTTTGCGCGCCGCCGCCTCGCGGGCGATGCGGATGGCGCGTAGCGCCTCGCCGGGCGAAACCGCGGCGCCTTGATCCTCCCGCTGGAACGTCGTGCTGTCGTGGAATGTCCGGATGTCGTCCCCATCGATCGCGACGACCACGCGCTCTGCGCGTCCCGCGCGCTCGGCGCCGGCGAAGGCCGTGATGATGGCCCCGACGACCGCCCGGCGGTCTGCCACGTATCCGCCACTGACCGCGAATGCGGCGAGCGTCGCGTGTCCGACGCCCGTCACCCGGAACCGGGCCTCCTCGCGATGACCGACGACGACGCGCACCGAGGCCGACGCGAGCTCGACCCCGGCGACGCCGAGACTAGCCACGACCTCCGAGCTTTTCGCGCACTGCGCGGCCGCCCGCCTCGAGGGCGTCGCTGAGGCGCGCAGCGTCCTTTCCGCCACCGGTCGCGCTGCCGGCCGGACCGCCGCCGCTTCCGCCGATGATCGACGACAGCTCGCGCACGAGGTCGCCGGCCTGCACCCGACCGATCAGGTCTTTGCTGACCGAGACCGCCAGGCCGGGCCGGCCGGCATGGGTCGCGCCGAGCACCGCGACGCCGGAGCCGAGTCCGTCGCGGATGCGATCGGCGAGGGCGCGCAGCAGCTGCTGGTCGTGGTCCCCCACGTCCTGCACGACGACCTTCGCGCCGCCGATCGTCTCGGCCTTCGCGATGAGCGCCGCCGCGGTCTGATCGATGCCGCTCTTTTGGAGCGAGCCGAGCTGCTTCTCCAGACGCTCGCGCGACTCCTGGAGCTGCGCCACCGCGTCGGGTAGGCGGGATGGTGGGACCTTGAGGGTCGCTGCCGCGCGGTCCACGCGATCGCGCATGTCACGCACCTCTCGCAGCGCGCCCTCGCCGGTGACGGCCTCGATGCGCCGCACGCCCGCGCCGATCGACTCCTCTTTGGTGATGAGGAACAGGCCGATGTCCCCGGTGCAATGGCAGTGGGTCCCGCCGCAGAGCTCGCGCGACGACGGACCCGCCTCCACGACGCGAACTTCGTCCCCGTATTTCTCGTCGAACAGGTGCGTCGCGCCGGACGCGAGCGCATCCTGCAGCGGCATGCTCTGGGCGTGGACGCTCGCGTTCGTGAGGATCGCGTCGTTCACCTCGTCCTCGACGCGGTGAAGCTCCTCGGGCGTCAACGCGCGCCCGAACGTGAAGTCGAAGCGAAGGTTCGGCGGGTGGACGAGGGAGCCCGCCTGATGGACGTCGCCGCCGAAGTTGCGCCGCAGCGTCGCGTGCAGCAGGTGCGTCGCGGTGTGGTTGCGCATCGTGTGCCTGCGGAGCTCTTCGTCCACCGCGGCACGCGCGGGCGCACCGACCCGCAGTGCTCCATCCACGACCTTCGCGCTCATCACGATCACGCCGGGTGCCGCGGTCTGGGTGTCGGCGACGAGCGCACGGCCCTCAGAGGTGGTGACATCACCCCGATCGCCGACCTGGCCGCCACCCTCGGGATAGAAGGGCGTGCGATCGAGCACGACCTCGACGTCCTGCCCCTCGCGTGCCTCGTCGACCCGCTCACCGGCGACGACGAGTGACCGGATGACGGCGTCCGTTGCGAGCTCTGTGTAGCCGGTGAACTCGCTACGCAGACCATCCTTTTCGCGGAGCTCCGAGTAGAGCTGGCCGAACTTCATGGCGTCCTGGGAGAACTTCGCCGCCGCGCGGCCCCGCTGCCGCTGGGCGTCGAGCAGCCTCTTGAAGCCGGCCTCGTCAACGCCGATACCCGCGGCCGCGACGAGCTCGCGGGTCATCTCCATCGGGAACCCGAACGTGTCGTAGAGGCGGAAGGCTGTCTCACCATCGATCTCGCGTTGCCCGTTGTCCTTGGCCGCGGTGATCGCAGCGGACAGCTGCTCCATCCCGCTCGTCAGGGTGCGCTCGAATTTCTCTTCCTCGGCCTTGATCCGTTCTGCGATGCGCTCGCGCGCGGCGGTGAGCTCGTGATAGTGCTTCTGCATCGTCTTCACGACCTCGCCGGCGACCTGCGTGATCGCACCGGTCTTGAGGTCCAGGCGGCGCGCGTGCAGCGCCGCTCGGCGGATCAGGCGGCGGAGGACATAGCCGCGACCCTCGTTGGACGGCGAGATGTCGTCGGCGATAAGAAAGGCGGCGGCCCTGGCGTGCTCCGCGACCACACGGATGGAGACATCCGTGGTCGGGTCGGCGCCGTACGTGGCACCGCTCAACGCCTCGATCTTCTTGACGAGCGGCTGGAACAGATCCGTCTTGAAGGTGTCGGTGACCCCTTGCAGGATCTGCGACGTGCGCTCGAGACCCGCGCCGGTATCGATGTTCCGCTTGGCGAGCGGCACGAGCGTCCCGTCTTCCTTGCGGTCGTACTGCTGAAAGACGAAGTTCCAGATCTCCAGGTAGCGGCCGCAGTTCTCGCCGGGGCTGCACGCGTGGGGGGCGACACCGGGCTGCGGACCGCGATCGACAAAGACCTCGCTGCACGGACCGCAAAGTCCGGTCGGACCCGGCGACCAGAAGTTCGTGTCGTCGCCCTTCGCGAGGTTGCCAAGGCGGAAGACCTTCTCCGGCGGCAGGAGCGCGAGCTCCTTGGTCCAGATGTCAAAGGCCTCCTCGTCGTCGAAGTAGATCGTCGCGACGAGCGTCTTCGGATCGATCTCGAACTGCTCGGTAAGCAGCTCCCAGCCCCAGCCGATCGCTTCCTTCTTCCAGTAATCGCCGATACCGAAATTGCCGAGCATCTCGAAGAAGGTGTTGTGGTACGTGTCAAAGCCCACGACATCGAGGTCGGTGGTCCGGAAGCACTTCTGGACGGTGACGATCCGCCTGGCGGGCGCCTGCTTGGTCCCGAGGAAGTACGGGACGATCGGCTGCATCCCGGCGCTCGTGAAGAGCACGCTCGGGTCGTCCTTGAGGACCAGCGGCGCGCTGGGCAGGCGGTGATGCCCCTTCTCCTCGAAGAACTTGATGAAGCGTTCGCGGATCGTCTGGCTGTCCAGCTCGGCGTCCTCTCCCTTTAGGTAACGAAAAACGCGGGTCAGGCGGTCAGTCGACCCCGTCCCCGCGTTCCCCGTAGCAAGGATAAAGCCCTAACTGGACTTGGAGCCGGTGCTTCCGGTGCCCGTTCCGCCCGTTCGGCCGCTACCGGCGCTCTCCCACTGCTTCTTCGCGTCCTCGATGACCTCGCGTCCCTTCACGGAGACGTCATCTGCCATCTTCTGCGCGATCTTCTGGAGATCGTCAGCACGCTTCTTCAGCTCGTCGGCCCGCAT
>JBBQHN010000032.1:0-17742 GCA_038324015.1 Candidatus Limnocylindria bacterium
CCTTCACCGCGTCGTTCGCGGAGGATCAGGACCTGCTCGGCTCGTCGGTGAGCGCGACCGTCGGCATCACCCGAGCGCCCGCTTCGTTCAGCGCCGTCGGCATGACCTACACCAGTCGCGTGGCGGTGACCGCCACCCTCAGCGCGAACGGTCGCCCGCTCCATGAAGAATTGGTCATGATCACTCTGAAGCGCGGCAACAAGGTCGTCGCGATCCGACCCACCCTGACTGACGGGACTGGTCGTGCCCAGACGGATGTGTCGAGCCTGCCCGACCCCGGCGTCGGCGGCCTGACCGCGAGCTTCGACTACGCGGGAAGCGATTTCTACGGACCGAGCAGCGCCACGCTTCGGGTGGATCTTGCCGGCTCGGTGAAGGGCGACGGCTCGATCGGCGGGGACCCCAGGGCGACCTTCGAGGTGGACGTGAAGGTCAAGCGTGATGAGCGCGGCGACGACCAGAACGGCAACGTCCAGAACGGCAAGGACGTCCAGAACGGCAAGGATGATCAGAACGGCAAGGCGTCGCCGAAGGGCACCAACCTGACAGCGATCATCGGCAGCGTCCTGTACGGGAATCCGGCGATGCACCTCGCGTTCAAGAGCACCGCCTTCCAGTCGATGAACCTCACCGACGAACGGGCACAGATCGATGGAACGGGGAAGATCGATGGCTCATCGACGACCTGGCAGTTCCGGCTGGTGCTGGTGAAGGGGTCGCCCAACACCTTTGAGCTCTCGATCTGGGATCGCACCGGTTCGCTTGCGCAGCCGCACTATCACATTGGACCGGCCCCGATCGCCGGTCATGTCAGGTTCCCCTAGAGCCGGCTGAACACCGCCTCGGTCCGCGCAAGCTCAGCGGCATCTCCGACGTCTTGTAACACCGTGCGACTCTCCTCGAGGTGCGCGCGGGCCTGCTCGTGGTCTCCGCGGGCGAGCGCGATCTGTCCGAGCACGCGCTCGGTCGCGGCGGCCTGGGCCCGCGCGTTCGACTCGCGGGCGTACGCGAGCGATCGGTCGGCGTGCGCCGAGGCCCCGTCGAGGTCGCCGTCGATGAGATCCGCGCCCGCGAGGTAACGGTAGATGTCGGGGTGGTACGTCGTGCTGCCGACCGCGTCGAACCGGCGTTCCGCGTCCCGCAGATCCGCCCGGCCGCCGACGAGGTCGCCGCTCTCGATGCGCGCCGCGCCCAGGCCGATGAGCGCAATGCCGATCCCTGACGCGTAGCCGATCGGTGTCCAGGTCGCGATCGCTTCTTCGAAGGTCGTGACCGCGCGCGCCGCGTCACCGCGCGCGCGATGCATCTCGGCGATGTTGTTGAGGCATGTGCCGACACCCCATGGATTACCCATCCGCCGCCGCTGCGCGAGGCTGGCTTCGTGCTGCAGGATCGCGTCGTCCCAGCGGCCTTGTCGCGCGTAAAGCGCGCCAAAGTTGCTCAGGATGTCAGCGGTGCCGGCGGCGTCGCCGAGGTGCTCGTAGTGCACCCGGCTCCGCTCGTACATCTCTTCCGCGTTGCGAAGGTCGCCCTCGAGATAGGCAACGTTACCCAGCTGCTTGGTCCCTTCGGCGAGCACGTCGGCCGCCCCGAGACGCTCGCCGGCGGCGAGCGCCTGGACCAGCGCGATGCGCGCACCCTCGTAGTTGCCGCGACGCCAGAGGAGCTGGCCGAGCTGGAGACCGATGCGGCAGGCCTCGGCATTGTCCGCCCCATCGAAGATCCGAAGGCCGCGCTCGTAGCTCTCGCGTGCCTGGTCGTACTCGCCCTTCTTGGCGAGCGCCATGCCCGAGAGCCGCTCGAGCCGGGCGATGCGCGCCGGCGCCGCGGTCCCACGCTCGCGCGCCTCGGCGAAGCTCGTGAGCGCGTCGTCGTAGCGGCCCATGAGCGTCTGCACGTCGCCGCGCCGCTCGAGCACCGTCCCCGCGTCCAGCGGACCGTCGCCGTCCGACGCGTGCCCGAGCGCAGACGCGTAGAGCGCGAGGGCTTCCTCATTCGCGAAAAGGCTCTTCGCGCGATCGCCCGCGCGCATGAGCCACTCGAGCGCCCGCTGTGGGTCGTCACCGCGCTCAAAGTGGTATGCGAGAAGGTCGACGAACTCATCGAGGCGGTCGGCGAAGAGGGTCGCGATCGCTTCGCCGACGGCGGTGTGGGTGCGCCTGCGGACCGAAAGGAGCTGCACCTGGTAGGCGACGTCACGGATGAGCGCTTGTCGGAAGGAGTATGTGAGCTCGGGCCGCGTCGCCCGTGAACCGACGAAGCTCTCTGCCTCGAGGACGCCGAGCCCCTCGCTCACCGAGCCGTCGGGCAGCAGCCGAGCGAGCACGCGGTACCAGAACGTGCGGCCGATCACGGCCGCCGGGCGCACGACGCGTTTGGCGCTCTCAGGAAGCCTGTCTAGACGCGCTTCGAGGACTTCCGTCACCGTCGCGGGGAGCCGGTCCGTCGCACGCGCATCGGATCCAATACGTCCGTCCCGCTCCACCAGGCTGCCGCTGCTCTGGAGCTCGCGCACGATCTCCTCGATGAAGAACGGATTCCCCCCGGTCCGGCCCAGCACGCGCTCCGCGAGCGCCGCGTCGACCGGGAGGTCGAGCATGCCGGCGATGAGATCGTGGGCATCCGCGTCGTCGAGCGGCGCCAGGTCGATCTGCTGCGCCGTCCACGGTGGCGTCCATCCCGGCCGGCTCGTTGTCAGGAAGACGCAGGGGAGGCCCTCAGCGTCCCCGACGAGCTCGGTCAGCACCTGGACGCTCGCGTCGTCGCCCCAATGCAGATCCTCGGCGGCGAGGAGGAACGGTGCGCGCATCGCGGTGCGCTGCAGGATCGCGCGGAGGAAGCCGACGAGCAGCGCGCGCTTGCGCTCCGGATCGAGCGCGGAGCGCTCTGGGTATCCGATGATCTCGAGGATGACCGCCAGGACCAGCTGATCGGTCTGGTGGCCGTACCGCGCGAGACCGGTCTCGAGGGCGGCGCGTGCGGCGGACTCCTCGTCTGCGGCATGGACGCCGAATGCGCCGCGGATGAAGTCGGCGATGAGGGCATATGGCGTCGCCTGCTCATATGAAGCGCAGCGAGCGGTGATGCGGTCCATCGCCGCTGGCAGCATGCTGCGGAACTCGGCGATGAGCCGCGACTTTCCCACGCCTGGCTCGCCGACGATCGCGACGACCTGGCCCCGGCCAGCGCGCGCCTGGTTGAGCATTTCGTCGAGTCGCGCGAGCTCGGTCAGGCGCCCGACGAACGGCGTCGCGTCGGGCTCGACCGTCATCTCGAGCACACGGATGACGCGGTAGGTGATCACGGGCTCGCTCTTGCCCTTGAGCACGATCGGTTCGCGCTTCTCGAACTCGAACCGGTGCATCGCGAGCCGCCTCGTGGTCTCGCTCACGAGGACCTGGCCCAGTGGCGCGGCGGACTCGAGCCGCTGCGCGGTGTTCACCGCGTCACCGACCACCGTGTACGCGCGCTGCACGTCGCCCGCGAGAAGGCCCGCCACGACCTCGCCGGTGTTCACGCCGATGCGCAGCGATAGCCGCACCCCGTATGTGCGGTCTAGGTCGTCGTTCAGACGCACGATCGAGGCCTGCATCGCGAGTGCGGCGTGGATCGCGCGCTCGGCATCGTCCTCGTGGGAGATCGGCGCGCCGAAGACCGCCATGACCGCGTCGCCGATGTACTTGTCGATCGTGCCTTCGTACCGCTGGATCTGCCGTGCGAGAGCCCCGAAGTACGAGCCGAGGATGCCCCGGAGCTCCTCCGGGTCCAGCTTCTCCGCCAGCGGCGTGGAGCCGGACAGGTCGGCGAAGAGGATCGTGACGACCTTGCGCTGCTCGAGGAGCGCGTCAGAAGTCTCCGCGGTGACCTGGAGCGACGCGCTCGTGGGCGGATTCGCGGATGGCGCGGCCGGTGCGGGCGCCTGGGCCGCCGCGATGGGCGTCCCGCAGCTCGGGCAGAACCGGTCCTTCGCGCGGATCGTCGAGCCGCAATTCGCGCAAGTGGCCTTGGTGCGGGCTGGGCGGTCCGGCATGCGCGTAAGCCTACGCGGCCGTGGGGCGTCCGATCACGGCGCGGACGATCGGCGCGAGCTTCGTACCGAACAGCTCGATAGCGTGTGACACCTCGTCGTGCGGAATCGTTGTGGCGCTCATGTTCTGGCGCTCATCTGAAGCACAGCCCTGGCCTGAGCGGGTGGCGGGAATCGAACCCGCACTTCAATCTTGGAAGGATCGCTTGCGGCCACTACAACACACCCGCTTGAGTTGACCGTCGACGGAACGTGCGATCCCGATGACAGTTCGGGCAAACGATATCGCACTTCAACGCCTCGGTGACGATCGCCTGATCGGAACGGCACCATGAGTTGGCGACCTCGAACCGCTTCAGGGCGGGATCTCGATGGTCGAACTGCATGAGGTAGGCGGGTAGTAGTCGACCGCAGTCATGACACGGACCGGTGCGGAGCACGAGCAAGAGCTCACGCTTCGGCAGCGACCTCCGCCGGCGTGAGATAGCCCGTGGCGTGCTGATCAGTGTCGCGTTCTTTCGTCGCTCCATCCAACGCTCACCCTGGAGTCGATACCTGCGAGCGGCATGGCAGTTGGCGCACACGATGTCGCACTTTGCCACCTCGGCCATCAGCAGATCGCGGTGTTTCAGCATGGCTCGCGCGCTCGTGAGGTTGTAGGACTTGATCTTCGGGTCGCGATGGTCGAAGTCCATTTGGTGAGGCTCGAATGTCTTGCGGCAATCCATGCACGGCACGCGACGCAGGTCCCTGAGAAATGCCAAAGTAGCTCGTTGCCTGCGAGTGACGCGCTCAATCTCCTCGCGACGGTGCCTGCGGTAGTAGTCGACGTTGTAGGGCCGCTGGTCACGCGTGCTCGGCACTCGCTGAAGATGGCTCAAGCGCGAGAGCCGCGTCAATAGGACCCGGTCCTAGACGACGCTCCACCTGATCGGCCTGCCGTCTACGGTGCGCATCCGACCGCGCAGCTCGAGGTACACGAGATGCGCGAGCGTCTCGGCGAGCGCGAACCGTTCCTCGTGCGGCGAGCGGAGGACGGGGAAGAGGATCCGGCAGATCTCGTACGCGGTCCGTTGCGCGCCGCTCGCGGCAGTGAGCGCTTCATCGAGGCGCGCTGCATGGTGCGCGAGGATCGCATCGACCCGGCCGGCGCAATCGTCGAACGGCTCACCGTGCGCGGGCAGCACGCGCTTCACGTTCAGCGTCTTCATCCGCTCGAGCGCGCTCAGGAAGTCGCCGAGCGGATCGGGCCGGCCTCCCGGATAGACCCCGACGTTCGACGTGATACGGGGCAGGACGTGATCGCCTGACAGGAGCGTGCCGCTCGACTCCTCGAAGAGCACGGCATGGTGATCGGTGTGGCCCGGTGTCCAGACGACGGTCATCGCGCGCCCGCCGAGGTCCAGGACCTCGCCGTTCGCGACGGGGTGCACCTTGTCGAACGGGTCGACGCGTTCGCCCATGGCGACCCACGCGGCGCGCATGCCTTCATCGACGTCGTGCGGCATGCCGTGCCGTTCGAAGAGCTCGGCGGTCGCATTGATGAGCATGTGCTCTGACGACCACACCTCCTTCGCCCGCGCGATCTCGGGCCCGTGCATGAGCAGCTCGGCACCGGCATCACCGAGCATGCCGGCCATCCCGAGATGGTCGGGGTGCAGGTGAGTGATGAACGCCGTGCGGAGATCCGTTAATCCGATGCCCGCCGCCGCGAGACCGCTCCGCAGCTCCGCCTCGGCCTCTTCGGTGTGCATGCCGCTGTCGACGATCGACCACCCGCGGTCGCCTTCGACGAGATACACGTTCACGCTCCGCAAGGCGAGGGGGAGGGGAAGCGCGATACGCCGGACGCCTGGCGCAACGTGCTGCTCGGACGTCACCGTCCTAGAATGGGGGTACTCCGGCCCGTTCGTCTAGCGGCCCAGGACACTGCCCTCTCAAGGCAGAGACCACCGGTTCGAATCCGGTACGGGCTACCGGAACACCGCCGCAGCTTAGGCAGCATCGAACTCGCGGTCCGCTTCTGCTCAGTCATGACTTCGGCAACTTCTCCCCTTCGAACGGCCGCTGGTAGACGACCCGGAAGGGACCCATGCCCGGATGCAGTCGGTGCTCGAGCACGGCCATCAACTGACGGAGATGCTCCAGATCGTGATAGGCCCACTCGCACACCTGCTCGTCGGCGGAGATCGGCCCGAGTTGCGGCAGCACACCGGTGCGCCGCCGCTGCTTCAGGTCGAGCCCAGCCAGCCACGCCAGGTTCTGCTGCCGACGATCGCGCCACGCCGCCAAGGCCACCGACAGGGATGGCTGCGTGGGCTGTTGAGGGATGTCCAGACGTGCGATCGGCCCGCCGTTCCCCGCGACGATGGCCTCCACGCGCTGACGCAGGAGCTCTTCGACCTCGAGAAGATGCCGCATGACCTCGAGTGCGGACCACTCGTGCTCGACCGGCCGCTCCCCAGCCGAATCGGCCGGCATGGCACGGAGCAGGCTCTGCAGGGCATCGGGGCTCGCTTCGAGCACCGAACGTGCTAGCGGGAAGGTGTCCAGCGTCTCGCTCTCGTGGAGCCGGTCGGCGCTGGAAGGTCTGGCTGGTGTGCTCATCGTCCTCCGCTCGCCTCCGTTTCGACCTCGGTTGCACCCTCGACGAGGATGTCGTCCTTCTTTCCGCTCACGACCTCGGCTGAGACGTCCCGATGGTCCCCCAGATCCTCTTGGCCTGGATCTCGTGATCCCGGCGGGCCCTCGCGATCAGCGCCGAGTTCGTGATCACGCCGTCGATGACGCCCGGTCCACGCCTTGCTTGATCTCGTCAAAGTCCGCCGTGTCCAGGAAGAGCTTCATTGGTGTGACTCCCTTGGTGCAGCGTACGCCGGCCGGTCTAGACGCACGATCCCCATCGCCGCAACGCAATCGAAGGAGTTGACCTCAGGTGCATGAACTGTGGCTGCGGTAAGAACGAAGAGCAGCCCAAGCCCACGGACATCACCCTGAGCGACCTCACAGCGGCGGCCGAGGGCCACGACATGCAGGTCGAGAAGGCCGCCGACAACAGCCACGATGGCGCGCGAGCGCTGAAGAAGAGCGGCCAGATCAGCTCGCGCGGGCCGCAGCGACCGTATGCCCACGAGGCCCGTGACCGTGACCGGGCCGTGCGCGGTAAGCACGCGAGGACCGCCCACGGCCGCGAGGTGCGACACTTTGCGCTGCAATGAGCACGCAGCGGGATCAAGCGGAGCTCTTCCGCGCCCTCCACCACGGGCCGGGCGTGCTCGTCCTGCCGAACGCGTGGGACGCGTCGAGCGCGGCGATCTTTGCTCAAGCCGGCTTCCCGGCGGTCGGCACGACGAGCGGGGGCATCGCGGCGCTCTTTGGCCACCCGGACGGCGAGCGCATCCCGGTCGCGGACATGCTCCACATGGTCGCGCGCATCGTCGCGAGCGTGCCGGTGCCGGTGAGCGCCGACATGGAGGCCGGCTACGGCCCGACGCCCGAGCTGGTCGGGGCGACGATCCGCGCGGTCATCGCCGCTGGCGCCGTCGGCGTGAACCTCGAGGATGGCCGGCCCGAGAGCGAGCGTCGGCTCGCGGACCTCGGTGAGCAGGTCGAAATCATCGCGGAGGCGCGCCGCGTCGCTGCGTCGGAGGGTGTGCCGATCGTCGTGAACGCCCGCACCGACGTGTACCTCCGAGCGGTCGGCGAGGTGGGAGAACGCTTCGACGAGGCGGTGCGGCGCGCGAACGCGTACCGCCGGGCCGGGGCGGACTGCCTTTTTTTGATGGGCGTCCGCGACGCCGACACGATCGGTCGCCTCGTCCGCGCGATCGACGGTCCCGTGAACGTCGTCGGCGGCCCGGGCGCGCCGACGATCGGGGAGCTCGAGCTTCTCGGCGTCGCGCGTGTGAGCGTTGCCTCGGGACCGATGCGCGCGACGCTCCCCGTCGTCGCCCGGATCGCCGAGGAGCTGCGCACCAGCGGCACCTACGGGGCGCTGGCTCAGACCGAGTTTTCGCACGCCGCGGTGAACCGCCTCTTCGAGCGCTGACCGCCCCAGTCAGGGACGGTAGGTCTGTATCGACTCCACACCGAACACCCGATTGAAGCGCGCCCGGTAGTTCTCCATCGCGATCGAGCCCGCGAGCTCGACGATCTGCTCGTCGGTGAAGTGCGGTCGCAGCGCGTCGAAGATCGCGTCTGTCACGTCCGCCGGCGTGGAGGACATCGCCTCCGCGAGCGCGAGCGCGGTCCGCTCCGCGTCGTCGAACAGGTCGCTGTCGCGCCAATTACCCACCGCGGCGATCTTGTCCGCGGAGGCCCCGCCCCTGCTGCTCCCGGCAGCATTCGTGTCCATTCAGAAAGGGCAGCGCACCATCTGCGCGGCGCGGAGCTGCACGAGGCCGCGCAGCTGCGCGGTGAGCTTCCCGCTGCGGCCGGGGGCCGCGCCAAGGGCACGGCTCGCTTCGAGGATCGGCGGGCAGTAGGCCTGGATCCCGGCAGAGACCGACGGGACGCCGAACGCGCGCTCCGCCGCTTCGAGGATCGGACGCACCTCGACCGGGGCTTCATCTTTTCCGAGCGGGCGGAGGCGGGCCATCGCCGCCCATCCTATGCGCCGGTCGACCAGCCCGCGAGCGCCTGCGGTCGCGGGTCTTACCACGCCTGCGTCGGGAAGGTGGCCGGATGCGATGGAGACGAAAACATGTATCCGATAACAAAGAGATGCTCCGCTATCGATCGCCGCAGCGGAGACGCTGTTAGATCGCGACGACCGTCGATGAACACGGTCAGACAGCTCGTCATCGTGATGACGGTTGGTAGCCAAATGCACGGCGACGGCGTACAGCGTGCACCGGGCCAAAGGGTGGTGATTCACTTGCCGCTCCAGAGACGAGACTGCAGCACGGACGACGCGCCATGATTCGACCGCCGTCTGCAGTGGCCTCGGGGTCGCGGCAGCTCAATGTGGTCACCGTTGAGACGAGCCACGGCCGTGAAGCTGCCGGAGCTACGAGCGAGGGAGAACAGCGGCTTGGCCGCGGAAAGGTCGAGTATCTTTGCGTCGCCTCCGCCCACACGCCGAAATCACTCAAGCTTGGCGTTGGGCTCACTTCGCATCTCGGCGGATGGGCGTATTGCCCGGCCGGCGAGAGCCACGATCACCACTGGTTCGAGACGGGCGGCATCGAGATCGAGGGCCTCACGCGCATCGCTGCACGCGCTCGTACCGAGGACGAGCTGTCGCGCGACGGCTGATCGCGCTCTCGCGAGCGCGGCGAATGTCACTTCATCGCCGGTCGATTCGTGCAGCGGTCAAAGAGCTGCGCTCCGAATGGACTGCCGAAATGGAATCGGTGTTCCTTCGAGAAGCGAGAGCGCGGTCGTTACTGCGGGCGATCTCAGGCGCGCCCAGTACGTCAGGGTCGATGGATGACGCACGCCGCCTCCTCCTTACCAACGATCTTTGCCAGACAGCGCGAATCGGCGAATCGGAAGGAGACAGAAATGCGAGTAGATCTTGACGCGAAGGTACAGACGAATGACGGCAGAGAGGCCGGGAGCGTGCAGCGTGTGGTGATCGATCCCCGAACCAACGAGGTGACCGACTTCGTCGTGAACACCGGGGGTCTGTTCGGCAACGATGTCCTGGTGCCGCGTCAGCATCTCGAGAATGCGACGCCGAACGGTGATGCTCTTCGCCTCAATCTCACCAAGGAGGACCTCGAACACCTGCCTGCCTTTGATCCCACCCAATACGGCGAGCCGCCGGTCGGGTGGACCGCGCCGGGCCTCGGCTATCCGTTCAGTGGTCTGCTCTTGCCGTCGAGCTACCTGCCGGCGGTGAACATCCCGGAGACAGTTGGCAGCCTGTCTGATGAGTTCACGATCGCGAAGGGCACGCAGGTCTACGACCTCCGTGACGAAGAGGTCGGCGTCGTCGACGATGTTCGGATCGATGCATCGTCGGGGCAACTCCTCGGACTGGTGATCCGGGCCGGGGGTGCACTGGGGACATTGTTCGGTCGGGGTGAGACGGTCGAAATCAATCGCGTGGAGATCAAACGAGTCGCGGACCGGATGGTCTATTTGTCCGAGACCAAAGAGCAACTGCACCATCGGTTCGCTACAAGTCGGCCGAAACGGTAGGCGGACTGAGGCCCCCACCGACCCGATGGGCTACGTGACTGTGAGCGACGCGGAGCAATGCCATGCGTGAACGAGCTGAGGAGGATGAAGGAACGTGGCGGGCCGCGACGCTGCTTGGGCGGCGCTGGACGATCCCAGAGGGCTACATCCCCGGCACGAGCACCGGGCCAGCGCCGGCGATGACGAGCCACGAGAGCATCTGCATCCTCAGCGCGACCGCTGAGCATGCCCACATCGCGATCCACCTCTACTTCGGCGATCTCGACCCGGCAGGACCGTATCGCGTGTCCGTCCCGGTGCGGCGGACGAAACACCTCCGGTTCAATGACCTCACGGACCTGGCGCTGGTCCCGCGCGACACCGACCATGCGAGCGTGATCGAGTCCGACGTGCCCTCGTCGTGCAGCACACCCGCCTCGACTCACGCCAGGCCGCGAACGCCCTCCTCACTACGATTGCGTACGCTGAAGACTGAGCACGTCTCCTGTTGGCTGGGCCAACGACTGAGAGTTAGAGCGACGGAGAGCAGCCCTCGATGGAGCTAACGTTCCCGATCTGGTTGCGGGCGAGCCACTTCCTCACGATCCTGTTCATCAGCTTCTTGGTCCGCAGCGGGCTCGAGATCATCAGCGCCTGTCCACGCCTCTACCTCAATGACGATTGCCGTCCCGGTAGCGAGTGGCTCACGCTCAGCCGTCGGCGGCTGCCGCAGACCGGGCTCTGGACCTCGACCGACATGGAGGACCAGTGGCCGAGCTGGCTCGCCTTACCGGGCGGCTCGCGCGTCGGCTTGGGCCGACACTGGCACTTCGTCGCCGTGATCGGCTGGATCCTCACGGGTCTGACGTACATCACGCTCCTCTTCCTCACCGACGAGTGGCGGCGCCTGGTACCGACCTCGCTCGACATCTTCCCCCGGGCGCTTGGCGACCTGATCCAGTACCTCACCCTGCAGGTGCCCGCGGACACCGGTCAGTACAACGCTCTCCAGCAGCTCAGCTACTTCGGGGTGGTGTTCATCCTGGCTCCGCTCCAGATCGCGACCGGTGCCGCGATGTCGCCGGCAGTCGATACGCGCTTTCCCCGGTTCGTGAGACTCGTCGGCGGGCGCCAGCGCGCGCGCAGCCTCCACTTCGTGGCGCTGGTGCTGTTCTGCGTGTTCATTACTGGCCACACCTTGCTGGTGGTGATCCACGGACTGGGCTCCGGGCTCAGCCGGGTGGTCCTGGATGCGGCGGGCGCGCTACAGGGCGAAGCCGTCGCGATCGCGGCGCTCAGCATCGTTGCGATCGGGGTGGCACACGTTCTCGCGACCACGGTGTCCTTGAGGAAGCCGGCCCTGACGCGGACCGTCGCCGGGGCGATCATCGGCGCTCCTGAACGCCTGATGTCACGCACGCTGCGCCCAAACCGCAGAGTGGTGACCGCACCACGGTCGTCCTATCACTGGATCAACGGTCGACCGCCTGTAGATTCGAGCTACCGCCAACACGAGGCCCAGGGCTTCGACGACTGGCGACTCAAGGTCGACGGCCTCGTCAGGGATCCGCTCAGTCTCAGCCTCCAGCAGCTCCGATCGCTCCCTGCGTATGGCCGGCGGAGCCTCCATCACTGCATCCAGGGCTGGTCCTCCGTTGCCGATTGGCGTGGGGTGCCGATATCCGAAGTGCTCAGACTGGCTCAACCCCTGCCTGCGGCCCGCTACGCCGTCTTCTGGGGGATGGACGACAAAGCAGAGACCGATCACCAGGGCGAGGGCTACTTCTTCGAAGCCGTGCCCCTCGATATCCTCCCCGCGGCCGAGGGATTCCTCGCGTACGAAATGAATGGCGCACCTCTCCCGATCGAGTACGGCGCGCCCTTACGGCTGCGCCTCGAGAACCAACTTGGCTTCAAGATGGTGAAGTGGCTTGAGCGCATCGAACTGGTGGCGGATGTCGAGGGCGTCGGTGCAGGTGGCGGCGGTTGGCGAGAGGACCACCAGCAGTTCGAGAACGCCGTCGCGATCTGACCGCGCCGTCGCCGCCTGGTCATACGATCAGGCCTTCGGGATCGGATATGTGAGCTTGCCTTGTCGAACCCGCAGAAACGGCGTCAGTCGATGCTTTGACGCGATCCTCGGAGTCATGATGTCGAAGACATCCCACCGCCGTTTCGAGAGCGCATCCGCGATCAACGACCGGTGGCAACGCCAGGGGACGGCCTCGGCACACATGATCGCGGTCCTCCGTCTGCTCGCGATCGTTTCCAGGGCGGTCAGCCCGCTGGCAAACTCGGGAGTGCCCATGTAGTCGGCGAACCCCCGGAATGATCGGTTATGCCACCCGAGGTTCTTTGAGTCGGCCGTCGTGTGCCGAAGGCCGCCAAGCTCGGCCAGACGTACGTACTCGATCCCTGCGTGTTGCAGTGACTGTTGAATGACCTCTTCGTTGAACTGCGGATTGTGACGAGATTTCGGGATCGTGCGAACGTCAACGATCTCGTGAATGTCGTGGGCGTTCAGCAGCTCGATGAACTCCTCGATCGTTCTGGTCGAGTGCCCAACGGTCCATGACCGCGGTTTCGCCGCTCGCACCGTGGGCCTGACGACGGTCGGCCCGGCCGGGTCTCGGCGGCTGTCTCGCTTCCGCTCGCCTCCTCGCGGTGCATCAAGCGGCATAGTGCAGATCGACCAGAACGGCGATGTCGTAGAGGTCCGCACGCAGTTCATGCCCCACAGACTCCGTCACCACCTTGTCGTAGCTCACCTTCAGCTCGGCGAAGCGATGCGCCTGACGCTCGATCTTCTCGGTGGTGCGATCCCTCTCGCTTGGCAGGAAGCGTGCGGTCAAGAAGTCGTACGCCGCGTTGACCAGCACGAGCACTTGGTCTGGCGCCTCGACCCCGATGCTGTCAGCGGCCTCACGCACAGTTCGGGTGTGGCTTCCCGCTGTTCACGCGCGTGCTGCGCACAAACGCGTGCCGATCTGCGGTTTGGTTCAGCTCGTGGGCGCGCGATGCGCGATCCATGCGGAATCGAGTCATGAGTCTCAGCCGGGCACTGCAAGCGTGAGCAGGAAGCAGGCGTCTTTCCGGGCGATGACCCTGTGCCGAAGGTCCGGCGCGAGGACGAGCAGGCCGCCTGGTCCGAGGTCTGTTGGCCCGTCCGCCATCTCGACCCGTAGAGCGCCACGTACTACGTGGATGGTCACATGAGCCGCTGCCCGGTGCGGGGCCATCGCGGTCCCCTCCCGGAGCGCGACGAGTTCGATGCGGAGCTGGCCCTCGTTCACAAGCGTCTTCGCGGTACGGCCTGATCGCCGATAGGCCGCCGTCTCCTCGAGCGCGGAACACTCCGTCCGCAGCGCGAAGGTCAACCGCGCACCGCTGATGCGGTGCGTCTGCAGGTAGGTGTGGGCCTCACGGGTCATCGATCATCCCTCTCTCAGGAGTGTGCGAGCTACGCCAACGGTCGACGAGATCTTCGCGAAAGATCCAGCGAACGGTCATGGAACGAGCACACCGACGCCGATGAAGCGGGCGGCCACCGATCTTCGCCGGGACCTCCTGCGGCAGGGTACGTGCCAGGTCGCCGCAGAACCTGAATGTCGTGGGTACGTTCGGTAGCCAAGAGATACGCGCTACTGTCAGGTGAGGAGGCAGGTCATGTCCGATCGACGCCCGGGAGCGCTGCAGCCCGCGACCGCATTCAACCTTGGCGACCTCGTCGCCTACGCGGAGGGCTCGATCGTGAGCCGCGCGATCGTTCAGGTGCACACCGCCTCGGTCACGCTCTTCGCATTCGACGCCGGTCAGGCGTTGAGCGAACACACGAGCGCCTTCGACGCGTACCTGCAGGTGCTGGACGGGCAAGCCGATCTCGTCGTCGGCGGACAGGCGGTCGTCGCACGCGCAGGCCAGGTCGTGCTGATGCCGTCGGGAGTGCCGCACGAAGTTAACGCGCCACAGCGATTCAAGATGCTGCTCACGATGGTCAAGCCCTAGACAAGACAACGCAGCGGTGCGACCGATCCCTTCGAGAACGCCGTCGCGACCTAACGGCTCGCCTTGATCTCGAGCTTTCCGACAGTGGTCTCGCGCACTACCCAGGTGGGCTCGCGGAATGTCGCGGGCCCCGCGGTCACGGAGCCGTCGGTTACGCAGAACCGCGACGCGTGCCACGGGCATACGATCTCGCACCGGTCCGCGCCGGCCCAGGTGCCCTCGTTGAGGGGGCCGCCGGCATGGGTGCAGGTGTTTCCAATTACGTGAACCGTTCCGTCCAACCTGACGACGAATAATGCGACGCCGTTAGGCCCCGCCGCCAGGACAGGTTTGCGATCTTGGAGATCGGCCGCACGCACGTCGATCATCTGCCACTCATCGCCGATCTCGGTCCAGGCCTGGCGGTTCACCTCGGTCCCGAAGCCGAACACCATCTCACCGCCGAAGTACGAGGAGAGGATCATGATCAGCCACGCGACCGTTGACACCGCGATTGCCGTCGAGCGTGCGTCCAACGAACCGTTGACCCGGATGACGAGCGACGCGACGAAGCCGAGCGAGGCGAGGACCATGAGCAAGCCATGCAACATCCCCGTGCGTCGTTCGTCACCCGCAGTCTCGTTCCAGTCGGTGAGGCCCGACACGATCGAGAGCAGCGATGTAATGAGCGCGCCCACAAGGAGGAAGTCCGCCGCGCGCAGCAGGCCCGGTTCGCGGGTGACCAGGTACAACCCGTCCATCGCCAGCATCGCCGTGTAGCCGCCGATGGTGAGGTCGGTGACCATCGGATGGAGCGGATGGCCCAGCGGCCACGTGCCGTGTAGCAGTGATTTCAAGGTACGAGTGCCCGGAATCTTCCAGATACCGGTCATCACCGCGCCGAACACGCTCGCGAAACCGTCCAGCCAGCGCCACCCCTTGACCAGATCGTGCCCAGCTGTGTTCCTGCCTGCGCTCATCTCTGTCCTGTGCCTCTCATCTGGCCGACTGTATCGTGAAGTGCGCGTAGCTCACGGACGAGATCGACCAACGGATAACTTCCGTTGGCGCCACTCGGGCTCGGAAGGACCCACACGCGGGCACCGACCAGCGTGCGTGGCTGCAGACCGATCGCCGCGTGCGGCTGGCCGAATGCCGTGCGATACGCGCCGATCCCAAGGAATGCGATCCAGAGTGGGCGGTAGGTGCGCGCCATGCGAGCGAGCCTGCGTCCCCCCGTCACGAGCTCAGCCGGCGCCACCTCGCGCGCCGTCGCAGTGGCGCGGCGGACGAGGGTGGTGATCCCGTATCCCGACTCGAGGACCGCGCGGCTTTCGTGGGGTGCCAACAACCGCGTCGTGAATCCCGCCTGGTGCAGTGCCGGCCAGAACCGGTTGCCCGGTCGAGCAAAGTGGAGCTCCGCCGCTGCCGAGTACAGACCCGGATTGATGCCGCAGAAGAGAACCTTCAGCCCGGGCCCGATAACGTCAGGGATCGAGCGGCCGAAAGCCGCACGTATGTCATCGGCCGTCGGCGCGTGTGAGGCTGACGCCGATCTCACACCTGGTCCTGCGGCTGGACCATGCAGCCGGAGCGCTGGGCAACGCCGCGTCGACGCCTCAAGGTGAGCGTTTGGTGAGCGCCGACCCCTTGTGCATCGCGATGTGATCCGTCTTGTCGCTCTTGATCTGGTATTGCGGCTCCTCCTTGCTTGCATGGACCGTATAGCCCTTGAACTCGACCTCCGACGTGATCACTTTCATGATCGTGCCGCCGACGCGGCCAGCCTCAGAATTCCAACTGACGCGCGAACCCACCTTGAAGTGCCTTGTTGCCATCGTATCTACCTCCATCTTCTCGGTCATGACCTGCATGTAACGTCGCAATCCTGGGGCCACTCGCCGCGCTCTACGCTGCGTTACGTGTCGGTTCGACGCGCGACAAGAAGACGCGTCTGCGCAGGTGCCGCCAAGGAACGAACAGTCGCATCGGTGCGCTCGACGTGCTTACCGAGCTAGACCGTGAGACCGAAAGATACGTGGGGCGAGACCGGTCTGTAGAGCAGGTCGGCACCAGCGGATGACGGACCGCAGAACGAGAGCTGGCCACGGCCAGCGGTGGACGGTCCTCGTGCTCCCGTCGCTGGCGTGGCATCGATGAAAGTGCACGAGATCTCCGTCGTGATGCCGTATCGGCTCGATCTCACCGTGAGCGTGCTCCGGCGACTCTCGACGAATGTCGTCGATCTCCTCACGCCCGACGGACAGTATGTACGCGCGCTTTCCGGTCTTTCTGGACCGGTGATCGTGCGGGCCACACCTGTCGGACAGGCCTCGCTCTCGGTCACGATCGAAGGCGACCCGAGCGACGAGGCCGCGGTGCTCGGGCTCGTGCGCCTGATGCTCGGAGCCGAGTGTGATCTCACCGATTTCGACCGCACGGCGGCGAGCATCCCCTGGCTCGCTCCCCTTGTGATGCGCATGCGCGGAGTGAAGCCGCCGCGGTATCCGACGCTTTGGGAGGCTTGCGCGAACGCGATCGCGTTCCAGCAGCTGAGTCTGCGCGCGGCAAGCGGGATCATGCACCGCTTGATCGCTGCCGTCGGGCAATTGGTGACTATCGATGGGCTGCCGGCGCCGCTGTACCTGTTCCCATCCGCAGATCGCGTACAACGTGCGAACCACGATCTCTTGCGGTCGACTGGACTGAGCGCTACCAAGATCGCGACGTTGCTGCGCGTCGCCGACGCGCTCGAATCTGGAGCGCTTGACCTCGCCACATTGGAACGGTCCACGAGTGCGGATGCCGCGGCGATGTTGCGACGGATCAAAGGAGTCGGTCCATGGACGGCCGCGGTCATTCTGCTGCGCGGCTTGGGGCGATTGGATGTGTTCCCGGCCAATGACACCAGCGTCGCGGCCAACATCGCGCTGGTTGCCGGATCCGTGCCATTCGATGTACCAACGGTGCTCGCTGCCCTCGGCCAACAGCGCGGGATGCTGTACTTCTACCTGCTGCTCGCCCGACTGGAAGCCCGCGGCGAGATCGCTCGCCCATCCTTCGAGAGATCCTGAGCAGACGCTCCGCTGACCCACCCGCCTGGGACCCAGCCGTGGACTTTCCCCGTGCGGACGAGACCGTCTATGGACGCACATTCGATTTTGGCGCGGGCTCGGGATAGAGGTAGCAGTAGAAAAGCCGGTCTCGGCAGCTTTGCACCGCCGGGCCGAAAGCCGGCTGTGATGTTCTCCCGATCCTCAATGAGACCGCTGGGCACGATGGGAATCGATCGATCCCCCGATCGACCTTCGCGGTCCTTCGCCGACTACCCCGGCCGCCCGAATCGTACCGACAGCGTGCGCGGACCGTCTCCGGGAAAGACGCTGCGGATCGGCGGATCGGCGGCCGCCAGTTGGATGCTCGACGTGCGAGCAAGCAGCTCCTCCAGCGCCACCCGCATCTCAAGACGAACGAGGGGCGCCCCCAAGCACGTGTGAATGCCGGCGCCGAAGGCCAAGTGCTTCGAGAGATCGCGATCGAACCGAATGGCATCCGGCTCCGGGAACGCCCGATCATCTCGATTCGCGGCAATCCACATCAACGAG